>CAJXWP010000001.1 GCA_913062625.1 uncultured Haliea sp.
GAACGAGACCGGCCGTGGTTAATGCGAACCTACTCAGGGCATTCGTCGGCGCAAGCTTCCAATGAACTGTATCGCACCAACCTCAGTCGAGGACAGACTGGTCTGTCGGTAGCCTTTGATCTGCCGACTCAGACGGGTTATGACTCCGACCATCCTTTGGCGCGAGGGGAAGTGGGAAAGGTGGGCGTGCCCATAAACCATATCGGAGATATGGAGGCCCTGTTTGATCAAATACCGCTTGATCAGATGAATACCTCAATGACGATCAATGCGACTGCACCGTGGTTACTTGCGCTCTATATTGCTGTGGCAGAGCGTCAGGGCATTGATCCCTCGACGTTAGCGGGCACAACTCAAAATGATGTCCTCAAGGAATACCTGTCTCGGGGCACTTACATTTATCCGCCGGTACCCTCGGTGCGTCTAACGACCGATCTAATTGCCTACACTGTACAAAATATCCCCAAATGGAACCCCACGAACGTCTGCAGTTATCACTTGCAGGAGGCGGGTGCTACACCGACGCAAGAGCTGGCCTATGCCTTGTCCACGGCAATTGCAATTCTGGATGCGGTAAAGGCCTCGGGACAAATCTCACAGGAGCGCTTCCATGCTGTTGTTGGTCGTATTTCATTTTTCGTCAACGCTGGCATTCGTTTTGTTGAAGAGACCTGTAAATTGCGCGCGTTCGGTCGCATGTGGGACGAACTGACGCAACAGCGCTATGGCGTCGACAACCCAAAACAGCGTCGATTTCGGTATGGCGTTCAGGTCAACTCGCTCGGCCTGACAGAATCCCAGCCCGAAAATAATGTCCAGCGTATTGTGTTGGAAATGCTCGCGGTGACGCTCTCTAAGAGCTCACGAGCCAGAGCGATACAGTTGCCGGCCTGGAACGAGGCCTTGGGCTTACCGCGACCGTGGGACCAACAGTGGGCACTGCGCATGCAGCAGGTCCTCGCACTGGAAACAGACTTACTCGAATATGGAGATTTATTCGAGGGCTCTCATGTGGTGGAGACTAAAGTGCAGGAATTGATCGCCGGTGCGAAAGAGGAGATGGCGCGCGTGGAGTCGCAAGGCGGCATGGTGGCATGCATTGAGACAGGGTATGTCAAAAGCGAACTGGTGCAAAGTCACACCCGTCGAATGCGCAACATCGAGAGTGGCGAGCTGCAAATCATCGGCGTCAACTGCTTCCAAGAAACGGCTGAATCGCCGCTCACGGCTGGCAACGAATCTGGCATCATGAAAGTCGATAAAAAGGCAGAGGAGCAACAGATTGCTTCGCTGAGATCTTTCCGTTCGACTCGTGATCATGACAAGGTAGAGCAAGCATTGGCGTTGCTGCGCTCCGCAGCAACTGATGGCAGCAATATCATGCCACCGTCAATAGAGTGCGCTCGCGCGGGTGTGACTACGGGCGAATGGAGTGAAGTATTACGCGAGGTGTTCGGCGAATATCGCGCACCTACGGGCATTGATATTGCACCGTTAAGCGAGAGCGCATCTGAGGCACTCACCCTAGTGCGCGAGCGCGTCCGCAAAACGGGCAAGGAGCTTGGGCGCCCCCTGCGGTTATTAATCGGCAAACCCGGGCTTGACGGACACAGTAATGGGGCCGAACAAATCGCGGTCAAGGCGCGCGACGCAGGATTTGAAATTGTTTACGAGGGCATCCGTCTTACACCGTCACAAATCGCGCGTGCCGCACAGGAAGAAGGGGTACATTTGATTGGACTCTCTATTTTATCGGGAAGTCATATGGAGTTAATCGACGATATTTTTATCGAGCTCAAAAGAAATGGCATAACTGATATTCCTGTCGTTATCGGCGGAATCATCCCCGAAGACGACGCAGAACATCTATTGGAAAACGGACTAAAAGCAGTCTTTACGCCCAAGGACATGGATATGAACAGTATAATGGATGCGATGGTGACCATTATTCGTGAGACTCATGGTCTGGAGCTCTCGGCCTGAGTGCCCGCATGCAACAATCTGATGATAAAATCTCTGGGGATCTCGCCGCTGCTGTTAGCAGAGGTGATCGATCGGCTTTGGCGGCAGCGCTAAACTTACTAGACGACCAGCGGCCATCAGCGCGCAGTAAAGCCGCAGAACTCCTCGCTCAGCTGCAACTCAATCAAGACTTTCCCGATAGACACCTTATTGGCATCACGGGGCCCCCAGGCGCAGGGAAGTCAACGTTGTGTGCAGCCTTAATTTCAGTATGGCGAAAACGCGGCTTGCGCGTCGGTGTGCTTGCAGTTGACCCTTCGAGCCCCATCAGCGGCGGCGCATTGCTTGGCGATCGGCTGCGAATGCAAACAAGCTACGAAGATGACGGAGTCTTCGTCCGGTCGTTATCCAGCCGGGGCCAGTTCGGAGGTCTAAGTGCCGAGGTCTGGCCTATGAGCGTCGTCATGCTGGCGGGTTTCGATATTGTGCTGATTGAGACAGTTGGCGTCGGGCAGCGGGAAGCGGATATTGCCCGCCTGTGCGATACGACCTGTTATGTGGCACAACCGGGTTCTGGTGACAGCGTACAGTTTTTGAAAGCCGGCATTTTGGAAGTACCGCATATTCTGATAGTCAACAAGGAAGACATGGGGAATGTTGCTCGTCGCACGCTGGCAGAGTTGAAAGCGGCACTCAACCGAGAGCATCCTGATGGTCACTGGGTAGTACCCGTGTTGGCCACCAGTGCCACCAAAAATGTCGGGATTGAAGCGTTAGCAGACGTTATTCATCAACACCACACAGCGCTTAAAACACAACAACAATTGGTGTCGCGCCGCCGTCGCTATCAGGTCTATTGGATGCATAAGCGCTTACTGGAAGAGTTCGGTAGTTTTGGCATCGAGCAGCTCGGCGGTGAGCAATTGCTGTTAATGCAGCTGGAAGAACACGAACTGGACCTATTGCAGCACTATGAGTCGCTTCGAGCTCGGTTGCACAAACTTTAATTCGGCACTCAATATTCATTAACCCCACTGGAGTAAACCATGCGTAGTCCCCGTGATTTTTTTCGTCCTTTAGCGCTCGGTGCACCACTGCCGCTGCGAGACATACCGGTTCGGCCCTCTCGCATGATTCATTTCTTTGATCCCAGTAATCCGCGCATGGTGGAGAAGGCCCCAGGTATTGCAAAAAAAGTCGACATCCTTTTGGGCAACCTTGAGGACGCGATTGCCATCGAAAACAAAGAAGCGGCACGTGATGGCTTTATTAATATCGCACGTGACAATGATTTTGGTGACACCCAGTTGTGGACGCGCATCAATAGTCTCGATAGCCCCTGGTTTCTAGACGACATCACCCGCATCGTGACGGAAGTGGGAGACAAAGTAGACGTCATCATGCTGCCGAAAATTCAGGGCGCTTGGGATATCCATTTCGCCGATCAATTGCTGGCTCAACTTGAAGCCAAGGCAGGACTGAAAAAACCCATTCAACTTCACTGTCTGTTGGAAACCGCTCTGGGTGTAGCGAACGTTGAAGAGATCGCTAATGCCAGCCCACGCATTCAGGGAATGAGCCTGGGACCCGCCGATCTGGCCGCGTCGCGTCGCATGAAAACCACCCGAATTGGCGGTGGTCACCCTGGCTACCTGGTGCGTGATGATTCCGATCCGGAAAACCCACAAGCAGTGCGCGGCACACACCAGCAAGACCTTTGGCATTACACCTTGGGGCGCATGGTAGACGCTTGTGTCAGCGTGGGCGCCCTGCCCTTTTACGGCCCCTTCGGTGCCATTGACGATCCCCTGGCCTGTGAGGATCAGTTTCGCAATGCCTTTCTCATGGGATGCGTAGGGGCTTGGTCCCTGCACCCCAATCAGATAGAGATCGCAAGGAACGTGTTCAGTCCACCTGCTGATGAGGTTGTCTGGGCAAGGCGCGTATTGGAGGCACTGCCCGATGGCAGTGGCGCAGTGATGGTAGATGGGAAGATGCAGGATGATGCATCTTGGAAACAGTGCAAAGTGATGGTTGACTTGGCACGCTTGATCGCAGAAAAGGATCCCGCTCTGAAGCAGTCCTACGGGTTTTAACGATGTCGCAGTAGTGTGCCCGCAAAGAGCGCGGGCTCCGCTGCAAAAGTTGGCTAACACTAGTGCGTTGAGGGTATTGCACGAGGCGCTAAATAACTAGAGCTGGTCCATGAGTTGGCGAACCGCTGCAAATGCGGTAACTTCTTGGCGCTGCACGGCCTGCTCAAGCGCCGGCAGCATCGCTTTAACCGTCACGTTGCTAGACAGCTTGCGTAGCAGCATGTCGTTCAGCAGCTGGTGCATCCAGTCTAGGTTTTGTTGAATTCGCTGACTGGTAAATACTTCGAGCTCCAAAGATTCAAAATAATAGTCAACAACCATGTCCCATACGGTGTCGATGTTCGTCGGTGTCAGTGCGGAGCAAGTCAGAACTCTAGGTGTCCAGAAGCTGTTATGGCGCAGCAAGCTCATTGCACTGGAATATTGGCGTTGGGTTATGGCCGCCATCGTTTCACTAGGCCCATCCGCTTTATTGATGACAAGCGCATCCGCCAGTTCCATGATGCCTTTCTTGATACCTTGCAGCTCATCGCCGCCGCCCGGGAGCATGAGCACCATGAAGAAATCTACCATTGCCGACACCTGATACTCAGACTGCCCGACGCCAACGGTTTCAACCAAAATCACATCGTAGCCAGCCGCTTCACACAGCAGCATGGTTTCGCGGGTTTTTTGCGCAACGCCGCCCAGTGCGCCGGATGCAGGTGTGGGTCGTATAAAGGCTTCCTCCTTCCTCGATAAGTCTTCCATACGCGTCTTATCGCCAAGGATGGATCCTCCGGCAATCGGTGAACTGGGGTCAACGGCAAGCACCGCAACGCGTTTGCCCTGCTCTATCAAATACAGACCAAAGGCTTCAATAAACGTAGATTTGCCAACACCAGGCACACCGGTAATTCCGATACGAATACTCTTTCCAGTGTGCGGCAGCACTTGCTCTAGGATGTCTTGAGCCTGATCTCGATGCGGGTCAAGTATGCTTTCCACCAGCGTTATCGCCTTTGCCAGTGCTCGACGATTACCGTTTAAAAGATCCTGTAGATTAAATGTCGTCATCAGCTCTGTGGGTCTATTCTTGTCGTCGCGTCCTTAGCAGTATAGCGGGAATCTTCAGCATTCCTGCTACTGCTTCAGCCTTGAGCGTCCTTCACTGCCTCAAGGACCTCGCGGGCACACTGGGGAATCGGCGTTCCTGGTCCAAAAATACACTTTACACCGGAATTATAAAGGAAGTCATAATCCTGTTTGGGAATAACGCCGCCAGCAATAACCACAATCTCATGTGCGCCTTGCTTCCTGAGTTCCTCTACCAACAGCGGCACCAGCGTTTTGTGACCCGCCGCAAGGGAAGAGGCACCAACGACATGTACGTCGTTCTCAATAGCCTGACGTGCCACCTCCTCGGGTGTTGAAAACATAGGTGACAAATCGATATCGAATCCGACGTCGGCAAAGGCGGTTGCGACGACCTTGGCACCGCGATCGTGTCCATCTTGGCCCATTTTGCACACTAACATACGCGGCCGACGGCCGTAGTGCTCAACGAATGCATCGATATCCTTGCTGATGCCCTGCCAATTTTCATCTTGCTTGAACGCGGCTCCATAGACCCCTGAAACGGTCTGAGCGTTTGCTTTAAAGCGACCGAATTCACGTTCCATAGCGAAAGATATTTCCCCTACCGTCGCACGTCGTCGAGTGGCTTCAAGTGCCAGTGCCAAAAGATTGCCGTCTCCGCTCACCGCGCACTGATAAATCTCATCAAGTATGGCCTCTACTGCGGCATCATCACGGCTGCCCCGGATCGTGGCCAACCGCACCAGCTGAGAATCGCGGACCGCGTCGTTATCAATGTCGAGAATCTCAATGTCGTCTTGTTCATCAAGCTGATACTTGTTAACCCCCACGATAACATCTTCACCGCGGTCAATGCGCGCCTGCTTTTTAGCCGCGGCCTCTTCAATACGCATCTTCGGCATACCCGTCTCAATGGCCTTGGCCATGCCACCCGCGGTTTCAACCTCCTCAATCAACTCCCATGCCTTGTCGGCAATATCTTGAGTCAGGCTTTCCATCATGTAAGAGCCACCCCAAGGGTCGATCACCTTAGTGATGCCCGTTTCCTCCTGAATGATAAGTTGCGTGTTGCGTGCAATACGCGAAGAGAAGTCAGTAGGTAAACCAATCGCCTCATCCAGCGCGTTCGTATGCAATGACTGAGTTCCACCAAACACTGCCGCCATTGCCTCAATCGTGGTGCGCACAACGTTGTTGTAAGGGTCTTGTTCCGTGAGAGACCATCCTGACGTTTGACTATGGGTGCGCAGCATAGAACTTTTAGGATTCTGAGGATTGAACTCAGAAACAATGCGAGTCCAGAGCAGACGTGCTGCTCGCATTTTGGCAATCTCCATATAGAAATTCATGCCGACGCCCCAGAAAAAGGACAAGCGCGGCGCGAATTCATCGATACCGAGTCCTGCTGCGATCGCTGTGCGGATATATTCTTTGCCGTCTGCAAGGGTGTAAGCCAGCTCCAATGAGGCGTTAGCGCCCGCCTCCTGTATATGATAACCGGAAATAGAAATTGTATTGAACCGCGGCATGTTGGAAGAGCAATAAGCAATAATATCACCGATGATTTTCATGCTGGGCGTAGGGGGGTAAATATACGTATTACGCACCATGAATTCTTTAAGAATATCGTTTTGTATAGTACCCGCCAATTGCGTCTGCTCTACACCCTGCTCCTCTGCGGCTACAATATAACCAGCCAGAATGGGAAGCACGGCACCGTTCATGGTCATAGAGACCGAGACCTTGTCCAGTGGGATACCGTCGAACAGGATTTTCATATCCTCAACAGAGTCAATGGCCACACCGGCCTTACCTACGTCTCCTGCGACACGCGGATGGTCGGAGTCATAGCCTCTGTGCGTAGCGAGGTCAAAGGCGACCGAAATACCTTGGCCACCGGCGGCTAGTGCCTTGCGATAGAATGCGTTGGACGCTTCAGCGGTTGAGAAACCCGCATATTGCCGAATGGTCCAAGGGCGCCCAGCGTACATGGTAGCCTGCGGGCCGCGCACATACGGTGACATGCCTGGCATCGTATCGGTGTACTCCAGTGACTCCATGTCAGCCGCCGTGTACAGCGGTTTCACATCGATATCTTCTGCCGTGTGCCAAACCAGGTCTTCGGGGCTCTTACCTTTTGATTGCTTGGTGGCCAGAACATTCCAATTTTCAGGTGTGGAGTCAGCTTTGTCGTAAATGTCATCGCTCATATGCTAATCCTCAATGCCCCTCGGCCGGTTGGCTAATCTCTATCAATACGCCGTCACAACTCTTGGGATGTATAAAAATAATTCTCGATCCGTGCGCTCCTGGCGTCGGCGCATCGGCGAGGAACTGGTAGCCCTTCTCGCGCAGTCTTGCTACGTCTGTATCGATATCGTCAGAGCGGAAACAAAGGTGGTGCAGGCCTCCCCCCTTTTTCTCCAAATAAGTCTTTACAGGACCCTCATCATTCAAAGGATGAACCAACTCAATACTTGTAGGCGGCAGGGGTAAAAAGGCGGCCGTCGTTTTTGCTTCTAACACATCTTCTGTGCCGCCCAGTGGGAGCCCAAAATCAGTGACGAAGCGCTGTATGGCTTTTTCCAAATCAGGCACAGCGATGGCGATATGGTCTAGAGCTGTAATCATGTGTGGTCCTCTTCTAAAGATGTTGCAGAAAATTGTTGGTGGCGGCTAACCGTTGCGCTGCGACATCCTCCGCGGAGACCTCAACGGCAACTTCATCCGGAATAATCTTGAAGATGGTCTGCCCTTTGCTAATGATACTGCCATCAGCATCCACCAGCACTTTCGAAACAGTCCCAGAAAACGGCGCATACACTTTATTGAACATTTTCATTACTTCGACAATAAACAAAGGGTCTCCGGCATTAAAGTGATCCCCCTCACTGACATAGACATCGTGTGTCGGTGTTTCGCGTGAGTAAAACATGCCGCCGCTCTCGGAAAGAATTTCGTCTGAACCAGCCACTGGCGGAGGAACTAATACCTTGGCCATTGTCGCCTGTAATTGTTCCTCAAGGAGTCGGTCCGGAATATGGATGCTCAGATCAAGATTGACTGTAAGGGCATAAAAACCAGTCGCTTCGGCGATACTCGGTAGCAAGGCAATAATGTCAGTGCCCGCCTGAAACCCTTGATGAGAATTACGCACGCGATGCCAGAGCTCAGCATCCAGGCCAGCAGGCGGCTCATTATTATCAAGAATTGAACATAACTCCAGCCAATCTTCACAGCCAATGCGGGCATCCAGCTCGGCGTAGAATGCCAGCGCACTCTGTAGGATTGTGTTGTCATGATCCCATATCATCGCGGCGGCGGGAGGGATGTCTCCACTGACGTAGTCCATATCAAGAAAGTGGTACGTCTCATTAAGCAGTTCGAGTGGGTTTTCATTCCAACAGATTTTTCCCTCAATCACCGTATAGCAGTCTCTGTTAACACTGAGCCAGCCACTCAGCATATGGGGCTCTTGAAGCAGCTCCGTCAGCGGACGCAGCAACAATGACTCCTTGCGCTGCAGAGCCTCTGCCAGAGCAGCATGAGCGTCTCCCTCTGCCTCCGCTAAAGCTACACTAGCAATGTGCTTGTAGGCGTATTGAATATCCAGGTCATTGGCGCGTTGCTTAAGTTCACCGACGGCTGTCAGATAGGGAACAATAAAGCCTGTCGTGGGTCGAGCATTGATATTCTGGCCGATAAACCAATTCACCAAGCCGTAGTGGAACTCAAGATTGGTGGCCAGATCTTTGCCGCGCATCCGAGTCTGACGAATCGTTTCTGCCATCCTCTCGTAAGTTTCAAGTCGACTGCTTCCAACTGTCAGCAATAAAGCAATGTTTGAGTCATAAGCGCCTGCCAGCGTGTACTTCATGAATACATTGGTGTCAGGATTGTGCAGGCTGATGCCCTGGTCATCGCGAATCTCGCCCTCGATGGCGTCACTCCAAGATTCAATGACGCCCCCGGCATGGGGCTGTAAAGCCTGATTAGTTGCGTTAAGCCTCGCCTCGACACTGTCGTTCATTCTTGTGAGACGTTCTGGTCTGGGCAGCTTCTTCGCGTGAACGGCAAGCAAAACCATAGCTTCCACTAGCGACTCGACAACAAAGTATTCATCTGCATCATCGGGATTACTGAATTTAAGTGAATAGCATAATTCCGTCACGCGGTGCTCAACTTGAATGCGAGTATTCATTTCCATGAAGAAATGCTTATCACGGTCGACGATACATTCGAAAGTTGAGACAGAATCAAGCCCGACAGCTTCTCCAAACACTTCCGCTTCTGCCTCCATGGCCGTCAATGTCATCAGGTCCTGTTTCAACACCTTAGCCTCGTGCGCTTGTCCGCTCGACTCCGACTGTTCAATGGCTCTTTTTAGCGACTCAACTGTCACCGAAACTTCCAGCAGTTTTTGCTCATGCATCTGCAAGGAGCAATCACGACCGCCCATCGACAGACACCATTGGCCATTACCGATCACCTGTATTTCTTGGTGACGGGTGGTCTCAATATTTAACTCAACCAAAACGTTTTTGTTGTCACCCACTCCAGTGGTCTTAACTTCGTTGAGAATTTCCCTCACCAGCTCCGCCGTACGTGCGGATTCACCGACCCCAAGAATACGCTGCCCCTTGCCACCGCCGCCACCGATTGCTTTCAATCGCACCCGGTTGCTTGGATAATCGGCGGTCATTCTTACGACAGCCTCGGCCAGCGTGACGCACAATTCATCTACTGTATAAAGATCAATTCCGCTTTTATAAGAGGCGCCAAGCACAAGATCTGCCTTGTCTTCTAGGCTGACTGATGGGTCAGACAAAATATCTGGGGCGACCGCAAGCGCGTGTTTTGTTACGACGGCTTGCAGTGCAGCCACATCGGAATATTTTTTAAGTAGCGTCAGCGCTGTGCCGTTGTCGATGCCGGGCGTGACCGACACACCGCATTTCAACGCCGTTCGCTTGGCCTCATCCTTCAGGCCGGCGTCATGCACGGTGCGCGAGCATGGGCCAATAAACGTGAGACCAGCTTGCTCCATGGCCGCCACCATCGCTTCGTCTTCAGCCATAAAGCCGTAACCTGCAAAGATCGCGTTGTAGTCATTATCCCGGGCGATGTTGATAATCTGCTGGATGCGCTGCTTACGTTCCTCTTTGTCTGCGCCGCTATAATCAGGTACGCGATGAATTCTGTCGGGATGATTTAACGAACGCAACTCGGGTGCAATGGCATTCCGATAGACGATAGAGTCTTTCTCTGACAGCAATATACCAAAATGCGTAATGCCCATCTCCGTAAAAACATCCATCGCTTCTTTACGGATCGGGCCGCGACAAATGATGAGCGGCCGAATAGCAGTACAGTCGAATTGCCTCGTCCATTCAGTGGGCATATCCCCCAGCCTGCGATCGCGATGGACAAGCGGATTACTCAGGTAAAATTCGTTGGACACGCCAGTTTTCCTCTAAAGTCGTATTGCCGGGGATCGGCCTAGTGAAATTCCCGCTGCACATCTTGCAGCGGCCGCGCCTCGTAACGGCGCAAATAAAATGCCATGTTCTCGGCCAGTACCTGCCGTAAATCTGATGGCATCACAATTTGGGATATTGATCCGAGACTCAACGCTTCATTCGGGTTCATTAATTCTCTGGTATAACGCTCCGCCAGCAAGGCCTCTTCCGATTTTACCCAGTCATCGGTCAACTGCTGCGCCGTCTGCCTTGCCTGATCCTCAGACATACCGGCTTTCATTTGGGCCTGCATTTCGGCTTCTAGCTTGCCTGAGAGCGACCCGCGCATTTTACGCAACTCATCCTTATAGACATACTCTACTCCTGCCGGCCCCATCACAGCCACGCGGGTGGTCGGCAAGGCGATAACGAAATCGGCACCGACAGGGAAACTGTTAAACGCCGCATAGGCGCCGCCAAACGCATTGCGCACTAACACTAAAAATCGCGGGGTACGCAGGTCGACGATGGCATCGAGAAGTGCTCTGCCGGCCTGAATAATGCCGCCACTTTCCTGATCCTTGCCAGGAAGAAAGCCAGTGGTATCCTCGAGGAAAATGACTGGAATGTTGTAAAGATTGCAAAAGCGAATGAAGCGCGCATTTTTATAAGCCGCATCAATATCGATTTGTCCCGATGAAACTGCAGAGTTATTGGCGACAAATCCAATGACATTCCCGCCCATACGCCCCAATGCAGTGACGGTGTTTCGAGCACGATCAGGCTGAATTTCAAGGAAATCGCCATGGTCACACAATTGTTGAATTAAAATTGTAATATCGATGGGCGTATTAAAACCTGTCGGAGAATTGAAAGCTTTCTTCAATAAAATATCGACATCCCAGGTCTTTCGGCTGATGGGGTCAGAGCTAGCCTGATAGGGTGCAAGTTCACCGTTGTAGCTTGGCAGGTAGTTTAATAGGGATCGCACTTTGCGCAGAGCAGCCACTTCGTCTTTGACCACAAAATCTGTAACACCGGTTTTACTATGGACCCCGGGGCCGCCTAACTCATCGGGCGTGACATCTTCACCCAGCACGGACTTGACAACCCCGGGGCCCGTCAAACCAAAGAAAGTTTCGTTGGGCTGAATCAGGAAGCTACCCTGCCGCGGAAGGTATGAGCCCCCGCCGGCATTAAATCCGAACATACACATGATGCTGGGGACAATCCCGCTGATACGCCGCAGCGCAGCAAACGCTTCGGCATACCCGTCAAGTCCACCCACGCCAGCCGGGATAAAGGCACCGGCACTATCATTAATGCCGACCACCGGAATCCGCTGTTTCGCTGCAAGCTGGAACAGCCGGGCCAGCTTGGCACCATTGGTCGCGTCCATTGAACCCGCTCGAACAGTAAAGTCATGCCCGTACAGTGCTACATCGCGACCATTCACTTTAATGATTGCGGTGACGAGTGACGCACCGTCGAGATTGGGGCCCCAGTTCTGATACAACACCGTTGGCGGCTCATCGCTCAGATAGCGAATCCGCTCCCAAATAGTCATGCGGTTTTTCTGATGCTGACGCTGTATATTCTTGACACCTGCAATCTGACGGGGACGTTGCTGCAACTCCCAACCCGATTTAAGGGCATCCTCATAAAGACCGGGCTCGGACACTAACTGACCAGGAACCCGAAAATCTTTTTCCTGAGGTTGCGCAAAGGGATTATCCAGCGATGCGATCACAGTATTGCCGTTCTCTTTAGTCATATTTCTTGATCCAAAGGTTTCTCACGAAGAACAATAAAAGGTCCGCATACCCTTCCCGGTAGAGCATGCTGGTTGCAAGTCGCGGCAGTCGGGATTAGGATGCAAACCTGTTAAAATTGCGGCTAATACAGTAATTTGCCAAGCAAGAAAAGTCAATTCAAGTAGCGGCCACATTCATGGTCTTTTCAACGCAGATGCTAGTCATTTCGCTGAAGATCAAGACTTTGTACTGCAGTTCGATCCTTGCGTGGGTCGTAAAATTTCAACATCGATGCCGCGCAAGTTCAGCGCCTAGGAAAATATCGTGATCAAAGCGGGGATGCGAAGATGAGCAAGTTGGTCCATCTCGAGGAAATTTGCTATTTCCAGGACAGCTGCGAGCTATTTGAACGCGTTGCCGATTTACCGCGTGCCGCATTTCTAGACAGCAGTTTTCCTCATGCCACCTCGGGTCGTTACGATATCATCACTGCGCAGCCCAGCAGTATCGCAGTTCCCAGCCTGCCGGCTCACGCCACGCAACAGCAGTGTCAGGCATTTTTCACCGAAATGGATCTGTTTCACAAAGAGCATTACGGCGGTATTCAGCCCGTTTCGCCTGACATTCCTTTCTGTGGAGGTATTCTGGGCTATGTGGGATATGAGTTCGGGAATGCTTTACACAATATCCAGCCAGGGATAGATATGAGTGCGTTTCCCGCAGCGCAACTGTGCGCTTACGACTGGTGTATTATCCAAGATCACTTGTTGCAGCGCGCCGCGCTTGTCACCCAGCCAAGGGTAAGTATCGCTGAGCGCAGCGATATTGAGGCGAGACTGCGTCAGCGCCCTACTCGATCCCGCAAAGACTTCAAATTAGGTAAGGCTTTTTCTTCCAACTTCAGCAGCGCTCAATACCGGGAAGCCTTCGACAGAATACAGGCTTACATCCAAGCTGGAGACTGTTATCAGGTCAATTTGGCACAGTGCTTCAGCGCTGACTACAGCGGCGATCCGTGGCAGGCATATCGTGAACTCCGCGCTGTGGCTGCCACCCCTTTCTCGGCTTACCTATCTCTAGAAGACGATGCCGCTCTAATGTGCCTCTCTCCGGAGCGATTTTTATCGCTGCACGGTCGCCGTGTCGAGACCTCTCCTATCAAGGGGACACGACCTCGCCACGCCGATAAGAAGTTTGACGAACAAGTACGCCAAGAGCTAGGCAGCGCAGAGAAGGATCGGGCTGAAAACCTTATGATTGTGGATCTGCTGCGCAACGACCTTGGACGCAGCTGTGTGCCAGGCAGCATTCATGTCGACCGACTTTTTGACCTGCAAAGTTTTCCTACAGTGCATCATCTGGTGAGCACTATTACCGGCGAACTACAGCCGGGTGACAATGCGTGGAACCTGCTTTCTGAAAGCTTTCCGGGCGGATCAATAACCGGTGCGCCTAAACGGCGGGCAATGGAAATCATTGCTGAACTTGAAACTCGGGAGCGAATGGTCTACTGCGGATCGGTACTCTACATCAGCGCGGATGGACGCATGGATAGCAATATTGCTATCCGCAGCCTGCTGTGCGATCAGGGTGAAGTGCGTTGCTGGGGCGGCGGCGGCATTGTGGCCGATTCTAGTTGGCAACAGGAATATCAAGAAACCTACGATAAGGTTGGAGCCTTTCTGACGACACTTGAAGAAACGCTTTCAGAGCGTTAACGAACGATTACTCGCATTCATAAAAGCAACCTTCAGCTCACTCAGCGTTCCCACTGACTTGAACTGTGGAAATTCGTCCACCACATTTTGCGGCGCATGGATCAGAAAGCCCACATCCGCCTCAGACAGCATAGTCGTGTCATTGTAGGAATCACCTGCAGCTAGCACGCGATAGTTTAGGCTGTGCAACGCTTTTACTGATGCTCGCTTAGGGTCTTCCTGACGTAATTTGTAATCCACTACGCGACCCGATTCATCGACAATCAGTCGGTGACACAGCAAAGTGGGCCAATGGAGTTGTCGCATTAGGGGTTGCGAAAACTCATAAAAAGTGTCGGACAAAACAATCACCTGAAAGCGCTCGCGCAGCCAGTCAACAAAATCAATGGCCCCTGGCAGAGGCTCCAGTGTCGCGATGACTTCCTGAATGTCGTTAATCTTTAAACCATGTTGGTCTAGCAAAGCGAGTCGCTGCTTCATCAGCACATTGTAATCGGGTATATCCCGTGTTGTGGCGCGCAGTTCTTTTATCCCAGTGCGTTCGGAGAATGCTATCCATATTTCGGGTACCAAGACCCCTTCTAGGTCAAGACAGGCGAGTTCCAAGTGTTCATCTCCTACGGTGTTAAAGGCGGTCTTCTATACAACGCAGTCTAAACATTGTGGGACAGACGACACAAGCCCTGCAATTAAATTTAACAGTGCCATTGTTAGTAGACAGGCAGCTCCAGATCCAAAAATAATTCCGCCAGCTCCGGCTTGGTATGACACCCAAAAGCTTCTCCCACTAAATCACGGGATAGGTGCGGAGCAAAGTCCTGAATAAACGCGTACATATAGCCGCGCAGAAACGTATCTCGGCGACAACCAATCTGGGTAACACTGCTAGCGAACAGGTGGCTGGCGTCAAGCGCAACCAGATCGGAATCGATTGATGCGTCATAGGCCATTCCTGCAATGATTCCGATACCAAGCCCCAGACGAACATAGGTCTTTATCACATCGGCGTCTGTCGCAGTGAATACAACCTTTGGCACTAGTCCTTGAGCCATAAATGCATCATCAAGCTTGGAGCGCCCGGTAAAACCAAATACGTAGGTTACGATGGGTTGTGCGGCCACATCTTCAAGCGTTAACGTTGATGCCTGCGTCAAAGGATGATCTTTGGGCACCAGGATGCAACGATTCCAACGGTAGCAGGGCATCATAATTAAATTAGAAAAATGGTCCAACGCCTCTGTGGCAATGGCAAAATCTGTGGTTCCGTCAGACGCCATTTCAGAAATTTGCACAGGCGTACCCTGATGCATATGCAAAGAAACATCGGGGTAGTGCTCAATAAAACGCTTAATGACCGGTGGCAGCGCGTAACGGGCTTGAGTATGCGTGGTGGCAATAGAGAGGCTGCCTTTCTTTTCTTCCGCAAATTCCTCCGCTACTTGGCGAATACTCTTGACCTTGAATAGCACCTCTTCAGCCGCCTTCAATATAGCCTCCCCAGCCGGCGTGACATGGGTAAGATGCTTGCCGCTGCGGGCGAAGATCTCGACGCCCAACTCATCTTCCAGCAACCGAATCTGCTTACTAATGCCGGGCTGCGATGTGTATAAACTCTGAGCCGTCGCCGAGACATTGAGGTCATGGTGCGCCACTTCCCAGATATAACGCAATTGCTGCAGCTTCATGCCAACCTCCAGGTGAATAAAGGCAATCCTATGATCGCCCCCCATGCCTTATGCAGAATAGTCATTAACTGCCTAGTTTGCCAAATTTAACGTAATAAAAGCTTCCAAAGTCGATGTCAGGAGTTCGCTATCCCGTGTGGTACGTGCCCGGTAGCGACATGAGGGCTAGCAGAGTCGCAATGAGTCTCCTGATCATCAAAAAAGACATCTGCCTGATAAGCCCTCAAAAAGTCGGTCTTGTTCAGGCCGCCAAGAAAAATAGATTCATCGATACGGATATCCCAAGCCCGCAGCGTGCGGATCACCCGCTCGTGGGCAGGCGCCGATCGGGCAGTCACCAGAGCTGTTCTAATGGGAGCCTCTGTTGGCGGAAAGGACTGCTGTAGACGATGTAAAGCAGCAAGAAAAGGCTTGAATGGCCCACCCCGCAGAGGCTCTTTGGCCGCTGCCTTCTCACTCGCGGTAAAGGCCTCAAGGCCATCACGCTTGTAGATCTGCTCGGCCTCATCAGAGAAAAGCACCGCATCCCCGTCAAACGCAAACCGCAGCTGCTCGCTGTCTGTGCCCCGCCCCCCGCGCGATACCAATGTGGCTGCAGCTACGCCACATTCCAGTGCGTGACGAACATCCTGCGCTTCATTAGACAAAAATAATGTGCAACCGAACGCGTTAATGTACCTCCAGGGGCTCTCCCCACCACAAAAGGCCGCACGGCTGATATCCAGCTCATAATGCTGAATGGAGTTGAATACGCGCAGGCCTGTATCGGCGCTATTGCGTGAGAGCAGCACGACTTCTACCTGAGCATCTACGTCAAGACTGCGGTTGAGTCGCAACAGTTTATTCACTAGGGGAAAGGCTTCCCCGGGCTCCAGCGGCTGCTCCTCGCGGGCAACCTGATAGTTTGAATAGGCCTGTAAGCCCTCTTTCTCAAACACCTCATGGCTGTCATCCAGATTGAACAGCGCCCGGGACGAAATTGCGATAACGAGCTTATCATTCAGTTGAGTGGGCATGGCACCTAGCATACTCAACTGTACTGTTGCCTGCCAGTGGTTCTATGCTCGGATATCACTCACCGCAACTAAACTTGCTCTTCGAGCAACCGGACCTGCGGCACCGCAGGCGCCGCGGATCTTGTTGCGACGCCCCTAAGGCAGCTTGTTCGGCATCGAATTAGTGGCTTTTTGAGCCGGCTCAAAGTAATCCTTGGTCAGCTTAAACACCAAGGGCGCAAGCAGAAGAAGCGCGATGAGATTAGGAAGGGCCATAAACGCATTAAGCGTATCAGCAATGAGCCAGACTAATTCAAGCTCCAGTAGCGTGCCCACAGGAATTGCAAGCACCCAAGCGATCCGAAACGGCATAATGGCTTTTGTTCCAAAAAGGAACACTACACAGCGCTCGCCATAGAATGACCAGCCTATCATGGTAGTGAACGCAAAAATGCACAGGCCCAAAGCGACAATGTAATGACCGCCCGGCAGGGCACCGGAGAATGCCATCGCAGTAAGATTTGCACCGCTGACGCCACTAGGCCATACGTCCATAATAACGATGACAAGTCCGGTCATGGTACAGATCAACAGTGTGTCAATGAAGGTCCCCAACATGGCGATCATGCCCTGCTCTACTGGCTGATTAGTGCGCGCTGCCGCATGCGCAATGGGCGCACTTCCCAGCCCGGCCTCGTTGGAAAAAATGCCCCTAGCGACGCCAAAGCGCAGAGCAGCCCAAACAGTTGCCCCGGCAAAACCGCCTGTCGCAGCCGTGGGTGTTAGAGCACTGCTAATAATAGTAGTGATCGCGGTCGGCACTTCAGATATGTTCAGCACAATAACAGTCATCGCCATCAGCACGTAAGCAACAGCCATAAACGGCACAAGCCAACTCGCGACCACAGCAATGCGACGAATGCCACCGAGTATAACCGCCCCAACCAGCACCATCAGCACAAGCCCTGTTACTAAAGGCGGCACAGAAAACGACTCCAGCAAGACTTCAGACACGGAATGCGACTGCACAGTATTGGCGATACCAAAACCCGCGAGACTGCCGAAAATCGCAAATGCAACGCCCAACCAGTGCCAGCGCTTGTGTAAACCGTTCTTGATATAGTACATAGGGCCACCGCTGAAATGGCCTTGCTCATCAGTCTCACGGAACTTTACGGCGCAGAGGGCTTCTGCATATTTGATGCCCATCCCCAAGAGCGCGGTGATCCACATCCAGAACAGCGCGCCGGGGCCGCCCAAGGCAATAGCGGTGGCTACGCCTGCTATATTCCCGGTGCCCACAGTGGCAGAAAGAGACGTCATCAGCGCACCGAAGGGAGAGATGTCGCCATCGCCGTCACCCCGTCCGCCCCGCAATAGCAGACGTATACCTGCTGGAAGCTTGCGTACCGGCAGGAAGCGTAACCCCAGCGTAAGGTAGAGGCCTGTTCCCAGCAGCAGCGCCAGCATGAGCGGGCCCCAGGCCCAGCCATTGACGGTGGTAATTATGTCCATAGTGGCGCCCTCTTTTTAACCCTTTTTATCGCGCGTTAGGCGTGGCGATACTGAAACCACTGCGCTGAGGAAACACACCGAAAATACCGCCCGTGTGAACAAATACAATATCGCGCTTATCGTCGAACCGTCCATTGCCAATTTCCGCGAGCATGCCGGCAAAGGCCTTTCCGGTGTACACGGGGTCAAGCACAAGGCCTTCTAGCCGGCCTAATTCAGCAATGAGCTCAAAAATTTCAGGGTCGGCAACGGCGTAGCCTGGTCCCACATAGCCATCCAAGACCCTCGTCTCTATCGCGACATCTGGCGCCTCTGGATACCGTCGTCGCCAATCGGCTACATCACTGGCCACCTTGTTAAGAAAATACCGTTCATCATCACAAACATTTATCCCCCACACCGTAGCCGGCAAATTGTGCAGCGCGGCGCCTAGGATTAACCCTGTTTGCGTCCCACCCGAGCCTGTTGCGGCAACAACATGCGCCTGTTCAATGCCGAGTGTTGCAAAGTCGCGGACCAACTCCTCACAGGCAGCAATATAGCCCCACGCTCCGATACCATCGCTGCCGCCCGTTGGCACCACCAGCGCTTTGCGGCCCAGCGCGGCGTAATGCTGCTGCCATTGACGGAACAAATCATCAATATGGTTAACGTATTGTTTTGATGGGTAGCAACTGACCGCCGCACCCGCTAGATGATCGAGCAGGAAATTGCCCTCTGGATCCACCGGCTCTTCTCCGCGCAACAGCAAATGAACCGCTAGCCCCAACTGAGCGCCGGCGAAGGCCGTGGCACGACAGTGATTACTTTGTAATCCGCCACAGGTCAGCAAGGTGTCATAGCCATTATCGATAGCATAGGCCGTAATAAATTCCAGCTTACGCACCTTATTTCCGCTAAGGGTGCTGCCGGTCAGGTCATCACGCTTAACCCAGAGCCGGTGACCGCACCCCCATTTCTCAGAGGCACGTTCCAAATATTGGAGGGGGGTTGGCGACTGGGCCAGATCTATCTTGCGAGGGTAAATCAGGGCCATTTTTAGCCGATGGTCTTTAAGGTGCCTTTGGGCAATACAGCATGGAGATGAACACGCTGGAATTTCAATTCGACATTATTGGCAACATTGAGTGTCATATAATTGTCATCTAGCGCCATCACCTTGCCCAAAATTCCTGAAGTCGTGACAACCTCATCACCCTTATTCAGCTCAGATACCATTTTAGTATGTTCTTTCTGACGTTTACGCTGCGGGCGTATAGCAATGAAGTAAAAAAGGGCAAAAAGACCGACAAGAAACAATATCTGGAACATGTCACCGCCGGGGCCGACGGCTCCCGCGTCCTGCGCATAGGCATTATTGATAAACAAACTCATTAATATTTTCTCCCGTATGTAGGCTCATAAAATGGCATAAAACACAGCCGCTAACTTACATGTTTTCAAACCATCCCGCAATGAATCTAGGTCTGAACACAACACAGTCTAAATGGCGCCCAGCCTGTCTTTTAAGCAGGGATGTCAAAGTCGTATTCCATGATTTGCGGTGCATGGTCAGAAAATCGCTGATCCCTGTAAATTGCCGCTGCCCGGACCTTGTCAACGAGCTTGGGCGTTATGACTTGGTAGTCTAGGCGCCATCCGACGTTATTGGCTCTGGCCTGACCCCGGTTAGACCACCAGGTATATTGCTCTGGCTCAGCATTGATCACCCGAAAAGAATCCACATACCCCAGCTCGTCATAAAGCACGTCAAGCCAGGCGCGTTCCACGGGCAAAAAACCCGAGTTCTTGCGGTTGCCGCGCCAATTTTTAATGTCGATAGCCTGATGGCAGATGTTCCAGTCGGCGCAGATAATCAGTTCACGACGCTTGCGCCGCAGCGCTTTGAGATGCTCCATGAAGATATCCATAAAGCGCAGCTTTTTTTGTAGGACTTCATCACTGCTTGACCCGGACGGCATATACAAAGAGATCACACTCAACCCTTTAAAATCAGCCTGAATATAGCGTCCCTCGGAATCTGCCGGATCCCAGCCCAGCCGGGTAATCACCTTCCGTGGCTTGACCTTGCAGTAAAGCGCGGTGCCACTGTAGCCCTTTTTGATCGCATCATTATAGAAACAGTGGTAACCGGCCGGAGAAAAAACGGGGTCGCTCAATTGATGCACCTGGGCCTTGGTTTCCTGAATACAGACCACATCTGGCTGCTCTGCCTGCACCCAGTCGAAAAAACCCTTCGCGGCTGCTGATCGGATACCGTTCGTGTTGCAGGTGATTATCTTTGCCATTGTTCTATTCCGTCAGCTACAAAGTTATGCAGTGTACCGGAAGGATCTTAAAAGGATCAATTTCAGCAATCTATTTGACAGCGTCAGCGCGACAGGCCGAGACTTTAGGCTACACTTTGTAATATACCTCGATGACGCCGCCAATAATTAAAAGAAAGGAAATGCCAGTGATCAAGACCGCTGCAGAGAATAATCAGGCGATTGCCGCTAAGTTATCCAACAATTTGCCTCGCCTGTTAAGAGAGTTTTCGCGTGATTTTGATAGGCGGGTCTGTGAGGGTCTAGTCGCTCGTGGACACACCAACATCCGGACCTCGCATAGCACGGTCCTTGGAAACCTCGGGATGGGTGATGTCCGCGTGGCAGAGCTGGCCCGACATTCCAAGATGACTCAACAAGCCATGGGAAAAATACTGAAAGACCTAGAGCGTCTGGACTATGTTAAGCGCAGTATTGATGATGTCGACAAAAGAGCTAAGGAAATTCAGTTGACAGCGCGTGGCATGATTTTGGCGCAAGACAGTCTAGACGTTGTTAATCAAACCTATGATCAGTACGCTATTAAAGTGGGGTTGCAACAACTTCAGGACTTCGAACAAAGCCTGCGCTCTACCGTCCATAAGCTACATCTGCATAATATGCCAACGTCGTGGACTAGTCCCTAGTGCGTGCAGGTTTTTCATATAAAAATTTATCGTTATATATCAGTGTCTTATCACGGATACCTAAAAATTATATCCAGTCTTTCACTAAAGACTCATAAAATCAGGCAAATTGAATACCCAGCTTTTTTCTTCAGCACGCCTTGCAATGCGCCAGCCCTCGTCGGTGCGACGATACGTGTCGACGTACCAAAGTCCGAGAAAAAAAGTTTGGGTGCTTGCTTCCCCTAACCGCATTTCCATGGGGTTAAAACACATCACTCGCCCCGTTGCCTCGTTACCCTGCAGCTGAACCTGTACATTGGCATTGAGGTGCTGGGTGTTGGGAAACAGCTCGTTAGTAACCGATGCCTTGAGAAACACAATAGTTTCTTCAAGGTCTCCTACGCTGCCACCCATAGCGCCATAGTCGACATGGGCATCCGCGGTAAAAACGTCTTCGCGTAACCTGTCAAAACTTTTGCTGTCGATTAAATGGGCGTAATGAAACACCAAATCCTGAATTTCGAAGCGGTCTGACAATTCCTGTTGCGATAGCATCGGTCTTACTCCTGTTAAAAATCCAACGGCAGTGTGATGTAATCCTGATATATCCTGTCCCTATGTGCTTCCAAGCGCGGCGTCAGGCAATCGCGAGTGGCGTCATTGGGTGCCTCATAGCTAGCGCGCATGTAGTCCGGCATGGGATTATCTTCAGGCCCTAACGGCTTTATCATACCGGCAAAATTGGCCCAGTAAAAATCAGCTGCTGAAACGGTGGACCCCACAATAAAATGACTACCAGCGGCCTCCTGCCGAAGCAGCCTGCCATCTAGCTCAGCACTAATAGCTTGTAAGCGCTGGATTGCGGCCGCATTAGCGGACTTAGACCAGCCATATTTCATTCCCAGACGCAGCGCTATGTCTGGTGGTTCATCCAACAACAGCATCGGGGCCAATATTTGCAGTCTTCGATGCCAGCCGAAACCGTCAGCGCCTGCGATCAGCGCCGAGACGCCCAAAACATCAATTCTGGCACTGCAGTCATTCGGCACTAAAGGATTTTCAGGTGATAATCTTTCCGCCAACATCAGCAGGTCAAACCAATGACAAACAGGCGGAAAATCTTCATACACGGCAACCGGTGCTGATGTTTGTCCTGTCCATGTTTGCAAGGCATCGTTGTCACCGCCTCCCTGCTGAAATATAGGTGTGTACTCAATGTTCTTAAAAGCAAGAATCGCCTTCGCCGCCTCGCCCCAAGGTCCTGGCACGCCTGCGGTCAAGACCAAGCGTAAGCCAGGTGCCTTGATACCTTCCTCTACACTGAGATAGTTCATTGCAATCGTTTACTCATCGAGTTTAAACACCTTAATGGCGTTTTCTCGCAGGAATTTCGGCCACACCTCGTCGCGGAGCGGCACGTCAGGCATTTCACTGAAAATGCGGTCTAGAGACAGTCCCATGGGGAAATAACCGGCGTACATCACTTGACCAGAACCGCGCTTATTAGCGAAATCAATAATATCAGGCGGGTAATATTTAGGGGCAAACGCGCTGGTCATATAATATAAGTTCGGATATTTGAGCATCATTTTCCATGCCACGTCAGTCCACGGCTCGCAGCCGTGACGCGTCACCACTCGCAGTTCAGGAAAAAACCATAACACCTCGTCAAGCAATTCGACTTTCTGTGGCCCGAACGGCACTCGTGGCCCAGGCACCCCCATGCACGGGCAGAAGGGAATATCCAACTCGACAAGCTTAGCGTAAATCGGGTACCACTTCTTATCATTGACCGGCACCGGTGGACAGATCATGGCAGGGGCCGCTGTCACTGCTTTGATATCGAACTCCTCATGCATCGCAACAATTTTGCGCACCTCATCCATGCCCCCATTGGGGTTTGCCTCATAGGACGCAAAGAAACGGTCTGGATGTTCGCGCAGAGCCTGTTCCTGTAAGTCACTAAAACCAAGGCCAATCATTGCCCGCTCTATGCCGTGCTTATCCATCTGCGCCAGCGTGTAGGCGATAGCATCGCCTTTATTGCTGGTATCGGGGATGTCCTTGAACATGTATTGCGCAGGCATGCTGAACAGGTCATGACTTTCCCGGTCCATCAATAGGGGTTTGATCCAGTCATAGAACGTGCTGCTGTCATCGCCGGGTATGGCGAGCATTAGATCGATGACTCCAATATCCTTTGGCATTGGCATGGGGCTTAACTCCTTTGCGCTGTGCTTGACAGACTAAAAATTTAGACTCTTATTAACTTTATATTTATCGTATAACTAATTGAATATTATTAATATTTAGACTTGCATAGGTGCCGCGTCATCTGCGTCATGGCGCTGTTTTCGGAGCCGCATAGGCAGCGTTGAGTCAACCGAGATATAGCGATAGCAGCCTTGCTCATCGACCGTTCGCTCAATTTGTCCTCGATGGTGCAGATAATTAAGGTGCGCAATACACTCACCCAGTGCCAAGCCGAGATTGTGATCATCGAGCTTGCGCTTGAACAGCACCGGCAGCAACTCCATCGCGCTAGCCGGATCGCTCAAACATGCCTCCTCCAAGCCCAATAAATGCTCCTCATGATGCTCAATCAGGTACCGCAACCGCTCATGCAAACCGTAAAAGGGCGTATTGTGCGCCGGCAGCACGAGAGTGTCGTCGGGCAGCACCTCAAGAAAATGCTCCAGCGATCTAAACCAGTCCTTCAGCGGGTTGCCTTCTGGCTCGGAGCCCGTGACACTGATATTGGAGGTAATTCGGGGGATCACCTGATCCCCAGAAATCAGAATATTGAGACTGCTGCTGTATAAACAGGCATGTTCCGGCGAGTGACCCCGCCCGATGATCACCTGCCAACGATTGCCATTAATGGTCAAAAATCCACCGTCGACCATGCGGCGGTAGGCCGTAGGCATGGGCGTGATGTAAGGCCCAAACCCGCCAAAGTGCTCGCGTAACTTTATAATCTGCTCCGGAGTATATCCCGAGCGTGTGAGGTAGCGTTCCGATGCCCAGCTAAAATGCTCATTCGTGGTTCTGGAAAATGAGAGACCTGTGAAGTATTCAGCCTCGGTCATGTAGAAAGGGACCTGCCATTTCTCGCACAGCCAACCTGCCATGCCCGTATGGTCAGGATGGTAGTGTGTCGACACCACGGCCTTGACTGGCTTGCCCTTAAGGTGCCGCTCAAATACCTTTTCCCACAGTTCTTGCGTTTGCCCAATCGCAATTCCCGTATCGATTATCCACCAGCCGTCTGCGTCTTCAAGCAGGTAAAGATTAATATGGTCAAGCGCCATGGGCAGTGGCATACGCAGCCACAGCACGCCCGGCGCAATTTCCCGAAGCTCACCCGACTCTGGTGCATCGTCAAATAAATAGTTCAGCATAACGGGAGGCTAAAGCCCTAACTCCGTGATTACGGCAATAACATCGTCATGATGGGATTTCGTTTTCACCTTACTCATTACATGCTTTATGCGTCCATCTTTGCCTATGATGAAGGTGGTGCGCAAGACACCCATGAACTCGCGGCCCATGAACTTCTTAAGGTCCCATGCACCGTATTTTTCAGTGATCGCATGATCCTCGTCAGAGAGCAGCGTAAAGTTGAGGTCCTGTTTTTCGATAAACCGACCCAGCTTAGCCAAAGGATCCGGGCTTACTCCCAACACCACAGTATCCATTTTGGCCAGCGCTTTCTTGCTGTCTCGGATACCACAAGCCTGAACGGTGCATCCCGGAGTCATTGCTTTAGGATAAAAGTACAGCACGACATTCTTATTGCCCTTGAATTCTTTCAGGCTGACTCTAGTGCCATCTTGATCAAGCAGGGTGAACGCGGGGGCCACCTTACCAACGTCTGGAAATGCCATGAGTTCTTACTCCTTTATCTCTTTACAATATCAAATTCGGTGCGCGAGTCTGATGCAGCACTGCTCACTTGGTAAACCGTCAGTTGCGCTTCGCGCGATGATCGATGGCCGATACCCGCACTGGAAAATGCCCCGATGCGGCATCAGAAAAGTATTCCTTCAGAGTTTGTGACACAACTTGAAACGCAATATTATCCCAAGGGATATCCGCCTCTGCATAAAGCTGCGTCTCTAGACTTTCAGGACCGGCACTGTGCTTCCCGTCGTCCAGGTCGCACCGATAAAACATATAAACCTGACTGATGTAGGGCACATCAAATATGCGGTAAAGATCAACATTAGTGACTCGCGCCTTCGCCTCCTCCCAGGTTTCCCGGGTCGCGCCCTGCAGCGTCGTCTCACCATTTTCCATGAAGCCCGCAGGCAACGTCCAGAAACCTTTGCGCGGCTCAATGGCGCGCTTACACAGCAACACCTTGCCTTCATAAACAGGCACACAGCCGACAATGATATGGGGATTACTGTAGTGGATAAACTCGCAGCTGCTGCAGACAAAACGCTCGCGGTCGTCTCCCACAGGCACTTTAAGGATGACTGTATTACCGCAGCTGGTACAGAATTTCATAGGGGCGCGACTCATTAACTATGCAAGAGATACAGTATAAAGGCTTCGTCGAGCAATGAAATAGCCTTCCTAGCGTAATTCTGCGTAACGGCCCTGATGAAACAGCAGAGGATCGCCCGTTGGCCGCTCATGCATATCTTTTACCAGTCCAACGATGATCACATGATCCCCGCTGTCATGGGTTGCGTGAAGCTCGCATTCGAAGGTCACCAGTGCGTTGCGAATCAGCGGCGCGCCATACTTACCCAACCGATAATGCGAGGGGTTCAGTTCATGTTCACCCTTCTTAGCGTATTGATTTGAGTGGCCCTGTTGCTCGCTACTCAGAACGTTGACAGCAAAAACACGCGGTGTGGCGAAAACGTCGTAGACGTCAGAGTTATTCTGCAGTGACCACAAGATAAGCGGGGGGTCCAGCGACACGGAAGAGAACGAATTCGCCGTCATGCCCAAGGCCTTTTGTGTGTCCGCCATAGCGGTGACAATGGTCACACCCGTGGCAAAGCGCCCCAAGGCGTTTCTGAAATCGCGTACATCTAAACTCATTGTTTACATTCTCTACGGATGATTATTGATTACTATACTCTAAGTAATTGGAGCCCACTAGCAGCACTGACACATCCCCTATTCAGGCTATGGGGTGTGGCCACCCTTCCATCTGGCGGCTCTAGCTTCATCATCCTGTCTGGCTGAAACCCATATTTCACCGAACGGGCCCAACTCCTTCTTCCAGAATGGCGCACGCGTTTTCAGGTAATCCATAATAAATTCACAGGCGTTAAATGCCGCTTCCCGATGCGTTGATGCAACCCCAACCCAGACTATCTGATCTCCCGGAGACAATCGTCCTACCCTGTGCAGCACTGACGCACCTAACATGGGCCAGCGATCCGCCGCCTCATCAATAATTGCCTTGATGCTCTCCTCGGTCATGCCCGGATAGTGTTCTAGCTCCAGCGTAGCCACCTGCCTACCGTCATTGGCGCGGCGCACATAGCCGGTAAATGTGGCAACTGCCCCTTCTTCCGATAAACCCGATAAGAGTCCGCGCTGTAATCGCGCGACGTCAAAGTCAGCCTCATGGACATTGATGCTAATGTTATCCAAGTTCACTATGTCAGCCACCTGTAACGGGAGGAAAGAACGCAATTTCATCACCGTCATTCAGTTCACAATTATCAGTGATAACCTTCTGATTAACGGCGCGAATGATGTTGTCCTGCGTCAGAATGTCACGCCACGGCTCACCATGCTCAACACACAGCTGCTCCTGCAATGCAGACACATCTAACCCTGTAGCTGGCCACTGCAATTCCAAAACAGAACACGCTAGTTCCTCTCTTATACGGGCAAAGAACAACACTTTTAGCATCAGCGTGAGCCCTCAATTTCTCGCCGCCAAATCCCTGAGTCACCACCCTCCTTTCTCATAAGGGTAATGCCATGAATTTCCATGCCTCGATCCACCGCTTTGCACATGTCATAAATCGTGAGCGCGGCTATCGAGGCGGCTGTCAATGCTTCCATCTCTACTCCCGTTTTTCCTGACACCTTGCAGCAGGCCTCGATATTCACCTGATTCAACTGGGGCTCCAGTTCAAAGCTCACTTCTATCGACGTCAACATAAGCGGGTGGCACAGGGGAATAAGCTCGGCACACTTTTTTGCGGCCTGAATGCCTGCAATGCGAGCGACGGCCAAAACATCACCTTTCTTGTGCGCGCCCTGCTCCAAAAGGGCAAACGTTTGCGGCTGCATCGAGACCGCGGCGGCAGCGACAGCAACCCGTTCGGTAATGGCCTTACCTCCAACATCTACCATATGGGCAGTGCCTTGATCATCGAGATGGGTGAGTTGACTCATTAATTAATCCGCTGGCAAGTTTTTAGTGATCCACAGAGTTTATCCAATGCCGCCTCTGATTGAAAATATAATTGATCAGTGAAGTCACAGAAATTGGCCTCACAGCACTACCTGTTGGGGGACCGATGGCGTAAAGTGACCGTCCACAAAAGGAGTCTTACTATGGCAACACTTTCTCTCGGCCTGCAACTGGGCTATTGGGGCGCACTGGCGCCAGGAAATGCTCACGTTGAACTCGCGCAAGAGGCCGAGCGTTTGGGCTTTGATTCCGTGTGGACCGCAGAATCATGGGGCAGTGATTGCTTTACACCCCTGGCATGGATAGGTGCTCACACAAAAACGATTCGCTTAGGTACCTCGGTCGCCCAGTTGTCGGCGCGCACTCCGGCGGCCTGCGCGATGGCGACGCTGTCAATAGATCATCTGTCCGGCGGACGCATGACACTTGGGCTGGGTGTCTCAGGCCCGCAGGTGGTAGAGGGCTGGTACGGACAACCGTACAGCAAGCCCGTGACTCGCACGCGAGAATATGTAGACATCATCCGCAAGGTGCTGGCTCGTGAAGGCCCCGTTACCAATGACGGCGAGTTCTATCCACTGCCCTATAACGGACCCGGCGCATGGGGCATGGGCAAGCCACTCAAATCAATTACGCATCCGTTACGAGCAAACGTCCCGATCTTTATTGGCGCAGAGGGGCCTAAAAATGTGACACAAACAGCCGAGATTGCCGATGGCTGGCTGCCCCTTTATTACTCACCCTACCGACAAGAGGTTTATGCAGATCAGCTAATCGCGGCCAAGCCTGGCTTTGAGATCGCCCCCACTGTATTGGTCAATGTTAATGATGACATGGAGCAAGCGCTTTATCCCGTCAAGGCCATGCTGGGCTTCTATATTGGCGGCATGGGATCAGCTAAACGTAACTTTCATAAGGAGTTGATGGCACGCATGGGCTACCCTGAGGAAGCGGAAGCCATTCAGAAACTGTTTGTTGAGGGCAAGCGGGACGAGGCGATTGCTGCCGTGCCAGATGAATTTGCCGATGAAATTTCTCTGTCGGGCCCCAAGGATCGCATCAAGGAAAAACTCAAGGACTGGGAAAACTCGCCGGTCACCTCACTGTTGATTCACGGTGACATCAATCTGCTTAGGACGATGGCAGAGCTTACAATCTAGCCTCAACCTCTCACACCCGGTCTGTCATATTTTGCCAGATCGGCAACACAACACCTCCCGAAATAGCCAGCGCTATGACGCATCAAGACCCTGCCTCGAACGCACTATCAGAGCACCCGATGCCCCACTGAACAGTGAGATCCTTCTGCATGCTCGACAAACATTAAATCGACGAAAGCCTAGTGAAGATATTAATTCCGGCTAATGTATGGCACAGTCAAATCGTGAAACCCTGCGTTATAGAAATTTGAGTGCAATCAACTCATAATAAACACAACAGCTCGGGTCCGGCTCTATAGATGCCCTTATAGCTCTCCTTAATAAGGATATAGACATTTCAACGGTGACCCTTTCCAACCGGCTCCTCTATAGCTCAGGCGCCATCACATATGCCTTGAAAGATGCCGCATTCGCGGCTTTTGTACTCTTTTATTACAAGCAGGTATTGGGACTTAGCGGAACACTCACCGGACTCGCCATTGCACTGTCCGTCGTGTGGGACGCCATTTCAGATCCGATGGTGGGCGCCTGGTCCGATAATTTGCGCACTCGCTGGGGTCGTCGTCATCCCCTTATGGTGGCGTCTGTATTGCCTATCGCACTCGGCTTTATTGCATTATTCGAGCCGCCAGAAGCCGTTCTAACGAGCCAGCGTAGTTTATTCCTGTGGTTATTGGGCAGCGTTATTGTGTTGCGTACCGCCCTCACGTTTTTCATGATCCCCTATCTGGCCCTTGGCGCGGAAATGACCACCGATTATTATGAGCGCACCCGTATCGCCAGTGCTCGAACCAATCTGGGCTGGTTTATGGGCGTTGTTGCAGCCGCCGCGGCGATGTTTTTCATTTTCAATGATAGCGAAGGTATCGACGGTCGCTTCATCGCCGATAATTATCACCTTTATGGCTGGCTCAGTGGACTTGGCGCGATTATTTTTAGCACTATTTGCATCCAAAGCACCTGGCACTATATTCCGGCGCTAATCGAACGTACTTCAGCCAAGAATGACAATCTTCTGCGCAATATCTTTGCCACTTTTAATAACAAGAACTTTCGCTATCTCGTCTTTCTCGAAACAGCAGTCGGCGGGCTGGGAGGTGTTCTCAGTGCCCTGCTCATGGTCAGCTTCACCTATTTCTGGGAACTCGATACGCTGCAAATATCAATCCTGTTTGCAGGGCCGCCCATATTAGCAGTCATTATCGTCACCGGTAGTTCGCACTACGTGAACAAGCGGCTAGAAAAACAGCAGCTGTTGCAATTTAGCTGCATAATAGGCGCACTAAATCTGGCATGGCTAACACCTCTAAAATTATTGGGCTGGCTGCCACAGGAAGCGGGCATTGTGTTCGGACTGGTGTTTGTCAACTACGCCATATTCGTCACTATGAGTATTATGCGAACGGTCGCCAATCAGGCCTTGCTCGCAGATATTGCCGATGAACATGAACTGGCGACGGGCCAGCGACAGGAAGGCGTCATGTTTGCAGCGGCATTTTTTGCGGCGAAATTTTGTGCCGGTTTCGGCTATTTAGTAGCGGGCCCTTTTCTGGATATGATAGGACTTGCGGCTGGCGCAGTGCCTGGCGACACGCCCGAAAGCGTTGCACTAGGACTGGGTATTGTCATGGGACCGGGGCTGGCACTACTGATGATCATCCCAATTTGGATGTCGCTGAAGCTTGATGCTACTATGGCAGGGCAGTTAGCGGTACAGAAAGCATTGAACCTGCGCGCAAAGAAAACATAAATAGAGGCGCTCTGCTCAATGTTGAAATCTTCATTTCCCTGCTGCTTCAAAAAATATAAGATGTTTTTACATAGTTTGTTCGCTGTCCAAGGCCCGCCATTTCAGAGTATCGCATCGTTATGATAAGAATTCTTTCCCTCGTTACTGTATCCGCCGTGTTGATGATCACGCTGACAGCGTGTACCCCACAGAGGCAGATCGACTCATCTAAATCTACTGACATGAAGGCGTCTACCGCTGCAGCAGTGGACGCCAAGCGCCTTTTACAGGCTGACAGCGAGCCCGGCGAATGGATGACTCACGGGCGCACCTACAGCGAACAACGCTATAGCCCGTTGCCGCAAATTAACGTCGATAACGTTGCACAGCTCGGCCTGGCCTGGTCCTATGACCTCAAAACCGAACGGGGCATCGAGGCAACCTCTCTGATGGTGGATGGGGTCGTGTATGCGACGTCCGCCTGGAGCATCGTGCATGCCATCGATGCCCGCAATGGCAAAAAACTGTGGACGTTCGACCCGAAGGTCGCCAAGGAAAAATCCAAACATACCTGCTGTGATGTGGTGAATCGAGGCGTTGCAGTCTGGCAGGGGCAGGTTTTTTTGGGTGCGCTGGACGGGCGTCTATTCGCACTCGATGCTGCGACCGGAGCCGTCAACTGGGAAGTGCCCACTTTTGACCCCGCCTTGCCTTACACCATTACCGGCGCGCCGCGCGTCGTCAAGGGTAAGGTCATGATCGGTAACGGCGGCGCTGAATTTGGTGTGCGCGGTTACATCAGCGCCTACAACGTCGCGGATGGCGCTATGGCATGGCGCTTCTACACTGTGCCCGGGAACCCTGCACTCGGATTTGAAAACGACGCGATGGCCCTCGCCGCCCCAACATGGAATGGCGAGTGGTGGAAACTTGGAGGCGGCGGCGGCACCGTCTGGGACTCAATGGCTTATGATCCTGAGCTGGACCTGCTGTATTTCGGCGTCGGCAATGGCACACCCTGGAATCAGGAAATCCGCTCTCCGGGCGGCGGCGACAATCTGTTCCTATCATCTATCGTCGCCGTTCGCCCAGACACAGGTAAATACGTGTGGCACTACCAGACCACACCGGGCGAGACCTGGGACTACACCGCGACACAGCACATTATTTTAGCCGACATTAGTCTGCAGGGCACGGTGAGAAAGGTACTGATGCAGGCACCTAAAAATGGTTTCTTTTATGTACTGGATCGTGAGACGGGCGAACTATTATCGGCCGAGAACTACATTAATATCACGTGGGCAACCCACGTCGACATGGCAACAGGTCGACCCGTGGAAATTCCAGAAGCGCGCTATACCGATGTTCCGTACATGCTCTATCCGTCTTATCTTGGCGGACACAACTGGCATCCGATGTCCTACAGCCCGGCGACCGGCTTGGTCTATATTCCCGTACTGGATATCCCCGCAGTCTATGGGCAGCCCGACAATTTTGAATATAACCCTGGCGTTGTCAACACAGGGACAAACTCCGTGTTGGCCGGCCTACCCGATGATCAGGCCGAACGGGATGCCATTGGCGCATTGGTGCAAGGCCGCCTACTGGCTTGGGACCCAGCGCAACAAAAGGAAGTATGGCGTGTTGAGCACAAGGGGTCATGGAATGGCGGCGTATTGTCTACGGCTAGCAACCTTGTCTTCCAAGGCACGGCTGACGGCAACCTAGTCGCCTATCGCGCTGATACAGGTGAACAACTATGGGATTATTCAACCCAAACCGGAGTGGTGGCACCCCCTATCGCCTATGAGATAGATGGAGAGCAATACATATCAATCAATGTGGGTTGGGGCGGCGCCTTCGCTCTCGTATTTGGCGAATACGTGCAGTCAGAAAGCTTACCCAATGTTAGTCGCGTACTGACGTTCAAGCTGGGAGGCAAAGCCATCCTCCCCGCTGTCCCCTGGACGGCGACGGTGGTGTTTAATCCGCCAGAATTGACGGCCAGTGATGCGACGCTGCAGCTGGGGCATCAGACTTATCAGGATGTATGCATGGGTTGTCATGGACTCAATGCCGTGTCAGGCCTATTGATTCCTGACCTAAGAGGGTCTGCTTATCTTTGGGATGAAACAGGCTGGGAGGACATTGTGCGAGGTGGGAAACTAAAAGACCTGGGCATGGCGTCCTTTGCCGATAACATCAGCGCGAAACAAAGCGAGGCTGTGCGGGCCTATGTGATTCAGCAGGCTCAACGAGCACGGGCGCTGCAAAAAGCCGCCTCTAACATGGCTGTGACGCAACCTGTGGCGGTGAATGTAACTCCGCAGGCCAGCAGCCAGTGAAAAACAATCAGCCCAGCCCCGCCTATGCGACCATTTCAGGATTTTGTCTATTTGCCATATCAATCTGCCTTGCGCGTTTTGCCTACGGGCCTCTAGTCCCTTCGTTGATCGATATGCACTGGGTCACCAAGGCTGAGGCTGGATATCTGGGGGCGTTTAATGGTCTTGGCTATATTGTCGGTTGCGTGGTCGCACTCTGGTTACCTCGTATCACGGGTATCCGGTTGCTGATGCGTACCTCGCTGCTGCTCGCGGTGATTGGCTTAGGCATGTGCTTTTGGAACTTCGGCTTTATATGGCTAGCTGTGGGACGATCGTTAGCCGGCTTTGCCGCCGCCGCCTTGATGGTTCACACGACAGCGCTAGTGGTGAGAAGTGTCAGTGCTAAGGCGAAAAGCATGTGTCTCGGGTTTGCCGTTAGCGGGGGTGGAATAGCAATCGTCATTATTAGCTTGGTGTTACCCTTTTTTATCGTCAAGGGCCCGAGCGGCGGCTGGTTCGTGGAGGCCGCAATTACGTTTTTCATCGCTGCAGTTGCTTGGCGTTTTGTTTCGATGGCTCCTCATGAGCGCGAGCCTAGCCCGGACTCAATCAAACCGCTTACACCCAGGCGGAGGCGTCTGGTGCTATTGATAACAGCGGCCTATACGTTAATGAGCGTTGCAGTGGTACCGCACACGTTATTTTTGGCGGACTACATGCACCGCGATTTAGGACTTAGTGTTGGCGATAGCAGCTCGCTCTTTTCAATCCTCGGCGTGGGATGTGCCGTCGGAGCAATTTATGTTGGCCCATTAACCCGGTTGGTCAACACCCGCTGGGGCTTGTCGATTAACTATATGATGGCGACGGCTGCCATCGCTATGGTCTTGTTGTTTGACTCCGTTATCGTTGTCGCTGGCTCGGCATTTTTGATCGGGGTCTCCCTTTTCGGAGTTGTCGCGCTTTCCTCTATCCGCACGCTTGAAATAGTGGGGCTGTCTCGGCACGCTCACTTTTGGGGTGGTATGGCGCTAGGTTTCGGTGCGGGCATGGCGGGCGGAAGCTATGCAATGTCCGCATTATTGTCGCGTGGATTTCATTACATTGATCTGTTTCAGATAGCACAAGTCACTGTGATCTGCGCTCTGGTAATCCTTCTTTTCGCGCGGTGGCGCTACCGCGACCTCGAGAACTTTACTGGAAAAGACAACGATCAAGCCACCCATTTAACCGTTTAGTTTGTCTACTCACAGAGTCCGATACTGGACTGCCTGATTGCTTGACTGGACTTTTTGTCACGTACTCCACTTTCGGCTCTATTATTTGTTAGCTTATTTGAGTCAAATGAATCGGCCATGAATTTACCTGCAGACCTTTAGAGGACTCATCTGTGTTTGAAAGCAATAACCCGATTAGCAGGTTTCTCAAAAGAGCCTCAAAAATCGAAGCTCACGAGGTTAACGCGACCCTCAGCTCCTTTCTTTTTGTGGTTATATTGATGTCGGCGTATTACATCCTGCGTCCCGTGCGGGACGCGATGGCCAGTGACTGGTCTGATGCAGAAGTCAGTTGGTTATGGACGATAAATTTTTTTATCAGCACTGCTGTTGTTGCGCTTTATGGTGTTGCCGTATCCCGTTTTCGATTTCAGCTCTTGGTGCCGACGGTGTACGGTTTTTTTGCCCTGACGTTTGTCGTTTTCTATGTGGCCGTGTCAGGCTCTGTCGATCGGACAGTAATCGATAAATCGTTTTATGTCTGGGTCAGTGTTTTTAGTCTGTTCCATATTTCAGTATTCTGGAGTTTTATGTCGGACCTGTTCAACAAAGAACAGGCGGGCAGACTTTTTGGCATCATCGCGGCCGGCGCCAGTGTCGGCGGCCTGATTGGTCCAGCTATACCTTCATTCTTCTCAGAATCTTTAGGTACGGACAACTTGATGTTGATTGCGAGCAGTATGCTTTTGCTCCCAATTCCTATCATCTTCCATTTACAATCGCTGAAGTCTTCAGAGTTACATAATGAGGACTTTATTTCAAAAAATGCACCAGCGAAGATTGGTGGTAACCCGTTTGCAGGTTTTCAATTATTTTTTTCAAGCCCCTATTTGCTAGCGATCGCTTTATTCATTTTTCTCTATACGGGCATAAGCTCGTTCATCTACTTTGAGCTGAAGAATCTACTGGCCGATTTAAGCCGTCCAGAGCGAACAGCTGTGTGGGCGCAAATGGACCTAGCGGTCAACACACTGTCCATCGCTACCGGATTATTTGCAACCGGACGTATCATGAGCAAATTTGGCATGCCAGTGACGATAGCGCTCGTCCCTGTGCTTATTTGTATTGGCTTGATTGTGATAGCGATCTCACCCGTTATGGCGGTGGTTGTCGGCTTACAGATATTGCGACGTGCTGGAAACTATGCGGTCACCAGACCCGCTCGTGAAATGCTCTTCACTCGGGTGGACCGTGAAACACGTTTTAAGGCTAAGCCGGTCATTGACATTGTCGCTTATCGGGGCGGAGACACCGTTATGGCCTGGTTATTTACCGGACTAACACAGGGCCTCGGACTAGGCTTAGCGTCGGTAGCACTCGTGGGAGCGGGCATAGCTGCCCTGTGGACGCTAGTGGGGCTATATCTAGGCCGCTGGTTCGAAAGGAGTGAAAAACCCCCAACTTAATCAACATTTCAAACACGACCCACCATCATGCAAATTTATCTTCGGAGCAGCACTATGAAAATCTTTTCTATCGTTTCAATCTTAGCCCTTGTTCTCGGCACGACGCCTTTTGTGCTCGCGCAAAGCAGCGACATGCCTGCTGAGGCGAATTCCTCGCTGAAGTATGTCGAATTTAGCGAAATGGGAAACCCCGCAGACGTACTGGAAGTCAAAGTAGACAATGCGCGTGCGCTAAAGAGCGGTGAGGTAAGGGTCAAGGTACTGGCGACACCCATTCACCCCTCGAATTTGCTGCAGATTTCTGGCAACTATGGCATTGCCCCAGTATTACCATCCACCCCGGGCAGCGAAGGCGTGGGCGAGGTGTTAGAGACGTCCGCAGAAGCGACGCACTTGGCTGTCGGCCAGTGGGTGCTTTTAGTTGGCGGTGGCACTTGGCGTGACCAGATTATCGCCCCGGCTTCAAGTTTTATCCCATTACCGGATCTCGGTACCCCGAGCTCACAGCTGATTGAACAACTCTCTATGACCGCCGTTAACCCCCTTACTGCATTTCTCATGCTGGCGTCTTTTGTTGATCTCAACGAAGGTGACTGGATTGTGCATAGCGCTGCAAATTCTGCTGTTGGGGGATACATCATTCAACTCGCAAAGCAACGCGGCATCAAGACGGTAAATGTTGTGCGTCGTGAAGGCTTAGCAGAAGACTTGATGTCAAAAGGTGGCGATGTCGTACTGATAGATGGTCCAGACCTTGTCGCACAAATCGCCAGCGCCACCGATAGCGCACCGATTGCGCTTGCACTAGATGCCGTGGGCGGTGAAACATTTACGCGTCTGGCGCAAAGTGTTAGCTATGGAGGCACTGCGGTGTCCTATGGAGTGATGTCTGGAAAAGCGGTGACATTGAACCCAGCAATGATCATTTTTAATGACCTTCGAATACGTGGATTTTGGCTGTCCAAGTGGTTCGAGACAGCATCAATGACAGAAAAACAGGCGGCCTTCGGACAAATAATTCCTCTGATCGCTAGCGGTGTTCTAAAAGCGAATGTTGACTCGCGCTTTACCGTTAGCAACATTAAACAGGCGGTCGAACGCGCTGCGCAATCTGGCAGAGACGGCAAGGTTCTTATTGTGCCTAACCAGCAATAGAAACAGCGCTAAAAGCGATACTGGCGGTGTTTTACCGGCTACTCTTGGAAAGGCTTATTTGCGGGCCACACGTAAAGGTGCCTGTTATTTGCCACCTTATTCAGCGTGGCTAGAAGAGCATTTTGGCCTGTTCGTCACTGTAGTGAGACAATTCTCCGGATGGATCCCTGCTGGTAGCGCTCCTCGCTATTGGTGGGGCGAGTTTAGTCATCTGGGCTGCTTGAAATTTGAAGGCGTATCGACCCGCTTATCTAGTCCGTTTTGATCAGTGCGACACCCTCTGTCGCGATGAGTTGACCCACTGGTGATGCGCGCTTTATGCTCAATGCACGGAATGTCAGAGTGATTCCACTACGCTTTTCCCTCCGTATCCTATATTCTGCGCTGACGATAAATGCTTCTTTTGGGGACGTGTTAATGAAATTGCAGATCTTAATTCAAGCTGGGCTCGGCACATTGCTGTGCCTGCTGGCGGTCACTGGCCACGCGGCGGCCGACAAGCCCAATATACTGGTGATCTGGGGTGATGATATTGGCATAACAAATATTAGTGCCTACAGTAACGGCTTGATGGGTTATCAAACGCCCAATATCGATAGCTTGGCAAAAGACGGCATGATGTTTACTGATTATTATGGCGAGCAAAGTTGCACCGCAGGCCGCTCCGCGTTCATTACCGGCCAGCACCCAGTGCGAACAGGTTTGACTAAGGTCGGTACGCCTGGTGCCCCTACTGGTCTCAGTCCTGAAGACCCTACCCTCGCCGAGATGCTTAAGCCCCTGGGTTATGCGACAGCACATTTTGGCAAAAACCACTTGGGTGACCGAGATGAATTCTTGCCAACCAATCATGGCTTCGATGAGTTCTTTGGCAATCTCTACCATTTGAATGCAGAAGAGCTGCCAGAGAGTCCCGATTATCCACAAGAGGCATGGTTTCAAAAGAGCTCAAACCCACGCGGTGTTATTCATAGCTATGCCGATGGACGCATTGAAGATTCCGGTCCGTTGACTCGCAAGCGCATGGAAAATGTTGATGAAGAGTTTGAAGCAGAAGCGATAAAATTTATTGATCAATCGGTCGGCGCAGGAATGCCCTTCTTTGTGTGGTTGAACACCACCGGCATGCACTTTTGGACTCATCCAGCGGATAAGCACATCGGCAAGTCGGGTCAAGGCCCTTATAACGATGTGATGGTGGCACACGATGAGCTAGTAGGTCGCATGCTTAAGCAGCTCAAAGAGTTAGGTGTAGAAGACAATACCATCGTCGTGTACAGCACCGACAATGGCCCCCACTACAACACATGGCCAGACGCCGCGATTACACCCTTTCGCAGTGAAAAGAATACCAACTGGGAAGGCGGTTATCGTGTGCCAGCATTGGTTAAGTGGCCAGGTAAAATCAAAGGCGGCCAGGTCTCCAACCAGATTATGTCACACTTGGATTGGCTGCCAACCCTAATGGCCGCAGTGGGAGAGCCTAATGTCGTCAGTGAACTGAAAGAGGGCCATGCATTTGGCGCCAAAAGCTATAAGGTCCATTTAGACGGATATAATTTTCTGCCCTACTTAACCGGACAAACAGCGACCAGCCCGCGTGAAGAATTCTTCTACTTCAGTGATGACGGCCTTTTGGTCGGTGCGCGAGTAAAAGACTGGAAGGTAGTGTATGCCGAGCAGCGAGCCAAAAAATTTCAGGTATGGCGCGAACCGTTTGTGCGGTTACGTATCCCCAAGTTATTCAACTTGCGCCGTGATCCCTTTGAGCGTGCAGACACAGATTCAAACGGCTACAACACGTGGTGGGAAAACAACTCAGCCTGGTTGTTTTATGGCTCGGCAAAAGCGTTAAATTTTGCGCAAACTTTTCGCGAGTATCCGTCACGCCAGCCTCCCAATAGCTTTACGGTTGATGGCGTAGTGGGTGAGTTGACTAAGTTTCAGCGGCAGTAGGCCTGCCGATCTCGCCGCCGCTGAGGAGTGCGCAGTCCTATCCTTTCAAGCTGGCTTCGAGCCTGCATGCGACCCGTGGGAGCATTTTGCTGATCCAACTGTATCTCTGGGGCGTAAGTATGTGTACCACAGAAAACTGTGGCATCTAGAGCAAACTAAATTTAGAGGATATAGACATGAATATTTCCACAAAATTCTTAACGTCAATCGCGTTATTCAGCCTCCTATCAGGGGCGGCTTTTGTTAATGCGGGTCATCACGAAGCGGATGAAGCTGCTGCAACCCCAAATATCGTAGAAGTCGCTGCCAGTAATGACGACTTCACAACTTTGGTCGCTGCCGTTCAGGCTGCTGGTTTGGCGGACACGCTGTCTGGTGAAGGGCCTTACACAGTGTTTGCCCCCACTAACGAGGCGTTTGCTAAGCTGCCAGACGGAACAGTAGAAATGCTGCTTCTGCCGGAAAATAAAGACCAGCTGGTCGCCATACTCACTTACCACGTAGTAGCCGGTGACGTCAGCGCCGCAGAGGTAGTAGAACTGACAGAAGTGACCACATTGCAGGGTGGGACGGCGGCCATAGTCGTAACCGAAGCCGGCGTTACAATCGATGGAGCTAACGTTATCGTCACCGACATCGAGGCCTCCAACGGCGTCGTGCACGTCATCGACACGGTAATGATGCCCCCTTCTGAGTAGTACCTCGTTCAAGCGGCAGGCTTCGCCTAGGGCGAAGCCTGCCTTCTTCAACATATTCTTCAAACGCGGGCGTGGTTCTTTTTACTGATGCCCTGGTTCTGAAAAGGGTGCTGCCGGCGTTGAACCGATGTCAACGCGGCATTGTTGTACTCTCAGCAGTCTAACCACCGATAACCTAATTCGGTTTGCGTGCCTGTCCAATGGCAGGAACGCTCACCGGGCTTGCGACACCATAAATAACAGAGATACCTGTGCCACCGCCCCAAGTAGTACTTGCGCGAGCCGGATCAATATTGTCTACCACCGCATTAACATCGTTCCAATTGTTTGCTGCCCACGCATTACCAGCCTGATCCACCACGACGTCGGTGATCATCTGGATGCTGCCACTTTGGAAAACGTGAACAACGTCGCCAATCTTAATGCCTTCCGGGTGCCCTCGTGTATCGTCGCCCGCCATCAGGCCAACGCCACGACCCCAAAAGTTCCCGAACCATACGTCGTCATTACCGTCGATTGATACACCCCATGGAATAAATACACCCTTGTCACCGGAGAAACCTTTTGGAGCCGGCTGCGATCCATCGGGCCGAATCATGTTAAGAACCCCGGTTGGCTTCGCGGCCGAAATCGTCCCTTTGGCCATTGTTGGAAGCATCTGTTCTGTCATGAGTTGAAATTGCTTCATAACCGGCGTTCCAGGCGGCAAGGTGGGCTGTGGGAATCCTGGCGACATATTGCTGGCTACCCACAGGTTACCTTTTGAATCGAGAGCAACTCCACGGGCAATCACCCCCACCTCGAATGACTCAGCCTTAGAAGGATCGCCGGCTGGGAATCGGGTCACGATGTTCGACTGCGAGCTACTAACCCAGACGCGGTTCTGCGCATCAATCGCAATGCCGAAGGGGGATTTCAATCCCTCTACATTCACCACCACTCCGTCCTTGGGCTCGCCACCGGGAAAATGGAGCAGTTGATTCTTGGTAGCATCCGCGATCCAAACGTCGCCATTATCGGCAACACCAACGCCCATCAAGTCCCCGACTTTCCCGGCCATGGGGAAGTCCGATTCCTGACCAATCTGACGCCCTTCTAGGTCCATCACTCCAATCGAACCATTGAAGCTCGAAACCCAAACGCGGTCCTTGGTCATCCCCGTCCCCCATCCGATGCCATCCACGCCCATTCCGGTAAAGCCTGTGATAGGTGGCGACAGTGCGGTGCCGTTAGGTGACAGCTTTATCGTGCCTCCCCCGATGTTGTGATACACGCCCGACTGCGATCCAGGCATCCAGTTCACTCCGCTCCAAATATTTCCCTCGACATCGACCTGCAGCTTGCCCGGCGCAAAAATTCCGCCGCCAGCGAAAGATAGAATCATCGCAAAATCTTTCGGAGCGTAAGCGAGATATGGCACGTAAGGTGCTTCACGTCTGGAGCCGTCTTCTGGCTGCGGATAGGCTTTGCCAAACAGCTCGAATAATTGAGCAGGATTGGTCCAGGGAGCACGGGCGACGCTAGACAATGCTTCGAGCGTGTTTCTAGGGATCTCACCCATACCTGTTGACGCTGCATTGAGAAATTCTGTGCGCCAGTCCTCATCGGCGGTTGTACCAAAGGCAACAATCATCGAACCGAGTGTGTTCAGTCGTGCCAGCGTCGTATTCTGAGTGCTATTAAAGGGATCGAGCAACACGCTACCCCACTTCCCTGTCGCTGGGTCGACTAAGTTAGGCGCGTTGCCCGCTGCAATTCGGACGCCCAAGGGATTGCCGCTGATTGTCACGCCATCAATGAACCGAGCACTGGTGAACACCGAGGCCACGGTAGTCAGTTCATTGATCACAACCGAACTCAGTGGTGCTGTACCGAGCACTGACATGAGCGCGACACCCTCGTGGGGGCCACCCTCGGTTGTAATATAATAGATATTACCATCGTCGCTGGATTTAAGATTCTGTAGCTCAAAGTGTCCCTCAGCGTCCGTAGAGGTTTCTTTGATAGTCTCAGGTGAGGCCGTCCCGGCTGTTTTCCACAGTGTCACTTTGGCGCCCGGAATCGCTTTGCCTCCGAGTGTCAGCGCCCCCTCCATATCAAGTGCTAGAGCGGGCAAGCTCGTAACGGCAATCCCCAGCAACAGTGACGTAATAGCGCCTCTGATGGAAATGTGCGCTGATAACATGCCAAGATTCAAAAATCTGATTCGATATTGGATAGAAGTGATCTTATATTTCATACAGTGAGTTCCTTTTTTTAAACATGGCTCTAATAAAAATATGCGTATTATGGTCAACCAGTAAATGGCTGTCACAGCCAGCGCAAATGTTAAGGTAACATAAAATTTATTCTATCTAAAAGGCTTCCCTTAACAGTCTTGGTGCGCATACCATTAGTGTGAATTCTTAAGCGCAATCCCTACATTGTATTCTAATAGCAAATAATGCCGATGTGCTTTACATTATTATACGTCACTGTTGAGCGTCTAAACGGGTGTTAAGATAATCAAATAACGGAAGAAAACCCCTATGCAATACTGTTCTTTTTTTAAAAAAATACGTGATAAAAAACAGATGCCAGTCCTCTGTTTTAGTCTTTTAGCACTACTAAGTCAGTACTCATATGCCGATCTCGGTGACGGACCTCGTGCTTACTTGCCGCCACCGATCAATACCAACGTCTTCATTCTTTATGGTATGCAGGTGTCTGGTAACTCAATGTTTGACTCAGGCATTGTCATACCTAATCTAGACCTAGATATAGATTTATTGGTTGCTCAATATACGCGCACTATGGAGATTGCTGATCAATATGTCGCCTTTACTGCAGTACAACCACAGGGGCGTTTAAGCTCTAAGATAACACTCCCTAATGCCCCCAACTTTAAAAGCGAGACAGAGTCGGAAGGCCTGGGTGATACACAGTTATTGATTAGCGCTGGTCTTTACGGCTTACCGCCACTAACGCTAGCCACCTATCGTGATTACAAACCCGAATTGGTTGTGGGTGGTTTAGTCAGAATAACGCTGCCGACGGGTGAATATGATGAAGATAAGTCGGCAAACCTTGGTGCGAATCGATACTCTCTGCAACTGGGCAGCCCCATAACCTTTGCCTTTGGGGAGAGTTTTGTCGACCCCCGCTTGACCACGCTAGATTTACTGCCCACCATCACCCTGTACAGCGATAACGATGACCCTTTCAATGCAGATAAAACCAGTCAAAAACCATTATTTAAATTTGAAAGCCACTTCACGCATAATTTCAATTCAGCCTTTTGGGCTTCGCTTGACAGCGTATATTCATACGGCGGCGAAACCAAGACAGATGGACAATCGGGCGACAATCGACAACGTTCGTTTAATATGGGGACTACGTTAGGTTTTCAACTCTCTAAAAAACTTGGTCTAAAACTTAGTTATGGCAAAACCATAGACCACAACGACGATGGGTTAGACGGTGAGTTCGCTCGCCTAGTGCTGACCTACACTCAGTTATAGGCTAGACTGGCAAGTGCGTGCTTTGAGGCGGCAATTATTATAGATTTTTAATCGAGGTGCAATTTCAGATATTTCATAGGAAAACATTAGGGAGAGATCATGAAATTTCAGGGTTGGGCTATTACCTACTGGCTTAGTTTTTCAATTCTGCTAGCAGTTGTCCTCTTTCTTTTTATTGCGGGTTGGTATCCTAGCTCGATTTTAGTGGCGATTCGATCCACAGGGCGAACCTCCCTGATACTGTTTTCTGTCGCCGTTACAGCGTCCAGCGTTTACCACTTTTGGGAAATTCCGTTTTCCAAATGGGTGCTGCGCAACCGTCGTTACATCGGCGTGAGCTTTGCAGCCTCTCACTTTATCCATCTGGCCCTCATTGGCGCGATCGCCCTGGCCTTCCCCGAGCCGTTCCTTAAAGACCAGGCCCCAAGCCAATGGATATTCGGTGGCCTCGGCTACGTCTTTGTCGCACTCATGGCCCTCACCTCATCAGACCGCGCTCAACAATGGATGGGCATGAAGAAATGGGAAAAACTGCATCTTGTGGGAGGCTACTACATATGGTTTGTTTTCTTCATAACTTATATCAAGCACACCAAGCAGGATCCCACCTTTTATACGCCATTTCTTGTCTTTACCGGGGCGGTACTGGTGTTGCGTATAGTTAAGCATCTGCACGTCGGGAGGATAAAGAAATCATGATTGTCTCGCACTTATCCCTAATTGAAATTAACCCACGCCAAACGCTTGGAAATAGTCTCGGAAACGCGAGCAATGATCAGGACATTTTGTTCTACTGTTATGCATCTCGCTTTTGCACCGGAGGCTTCAGTCTCAAACCGACTCCATCGACAAGTCGTTCGTATTCACAGGTCATCCACCACCACAACTTGGCAGGTTCCTTTTTCGGTTAATGGGTAAGAGGTGCCAGACCTGGCAGGCTCGGTTCGGTCTAGCGTTCAGCAATAGACGAATGTGGAGTTTGCGATGACCGGCGCCGTTAGAATTTTAGAAATAGACTGACGACACGCGCAATGTTTAAGGCTAAGGAATTCTGCGGCGGTGAGGGAGGGATTCGAACCCTCGATACGTTACCGTATACACGCTTTCCAGGCGTGCGCCTTCGACCACTCGGCCACCTCACCATAAGGGCGCGCAGCATACCACAATATGAGAGGCTTGCCAGTCTCAAACAAGGCGAAATTTGCCTAGCAACCCGCCTCGCAACTTACTGACGGTTAAGCCGAGATAGTGGCTGAGCGCTGCCATCCGTGCTGCGAAACGGGCTGATATCGAGCCCGCCACGGCGAGTATAGAACGCTTGGATATGCAAAAAATCGACATCACAGCGCGTAGAAATATCGATAAATATACGCTCGAGGCACTGCTCATGAAACTCCTGATGCTCACGGTAGGCGACAATATACTGCAGCAATGAGCTGTGTACGATGGGTGACCCGCGGTAATGCAACCACACGGTGGCCCAATCTGGCTGGCCCGTAACGGGACACAATGAGCGCAGCAAGTGACTGTACAGCATCTCTTCCACGCTTGTGCCTGGCTGCACCTCGAGTTGTGTGGAATCCGGCTCACCGCGCCGCGGTTGAATGGTGTATTCATCAAGACACTGACCTGACAGCGTCATACCCGCCAACGCAGGATCATCGACGGAATACAGCAACAAACTAACATCCGCACCTGCCGCAGCACTGATGTCTGTCGTGATAGTGTCTTGCACCTCTTCATCACAATTAAATTGGCTATTGTTAAGCGAATTCAAATACAACTTAAAAGACTTGGATTCAACGATATTGGGTGAAGTCGCCGGCACACTGAAGCGCCCTACCCGCACCACAGGCTTGCCGCTCTTGTCGAGCCAAGACAATTCATACGCGTGCCACAGATCCACCCCTTGAAATGGCAGAGTTTCATTCAGGCCCAAATTTTGGCGCGCCAAATGCCGCGATATAGGATAAAGTATTTGCGGAGAGTATTCTTGAAGAACCGGCGTATGCCGCCCTAACAGCAGTTCTGGATCTTCTCCTGACACCACAGACCTATTGCCTCAAGCGCTTACCGGAATTAAGCAAGTGCATGCTGTACCCAAACGCCAGTGTAGTAAATATAATGATCATGCCGAACGCTACCGGAAGACTAACATCGGATACGCCGAGCACACCGTAACGAAATGCGTTGACTACATACACAAGAGGATTGAGTTTGGAGACGTTGGCCCAAAACTCGGGCAACAAATCCATTGAGTAAAATACTCCGCCTAGGTAGATCAATGGCGTCAGTACGAACGTTGGAATAATGGAGATATCATCGAAACTGTTAGCATAAACAGCGTTAATAAAACCAGCGAGCGCGAACAGCGTAGACGTCATCAATACAACTACCACCACGATAAAATAACTGTGTACCGTAAGGTCTGTAAAAAATAGCGAGACCAGTGTTACCACCACGGCCACTAATAAACCGCGGGACACTCCACCCACCACATAGCCCATCAAGATAACGACATTAGACACTGGAGAGACCAGTAACTCCTCAACACTGCCACTAAATTTAGACCCGAAAAAAGACGACACCACGTTAGAATAAGAGTTGGTAACGATGGCCATCATGATCAAACCCGGAACCACAAACTCCATATACGTAAAACCGCCCATTTCGCCAATGCGGGAACCAATGAGTGTACCAAAAATAACGAAGTACAGAGACATCGTGATCGCCGATGGCAAAAGTGTTTGCGTCCAGATACGCAGATAACGTTTTATTTCTTTCCTAACGATAGTCATGAATGCTTCGTACTGTTCTCTCGCAATCATGCGGCACCCTCGACTAGATTGACAAACATTTCTTCAAGCCGGTTTGCGCGATTGCGCATGCTGCTGATATGAATACCCGCTGCTTCTAGCGCAGTAAACACCGGGTTAAGATGCTGGCCCTTTTGCACTTCCACTTCCAGAGTATGGTCGTCGACGCGGTGTGTCGAAAACCCTTCAATCGTAATAATTTCCGGCAGCTCCTCCAAACAATCGAGTATAAATACCTCACGATCCAGCTGTCGCAGCAGTTGCTTCATTGACGTATTCTCTACAATCTTCCCATGATTAATAATCGCGATATGTCGACACAACGCCTCGGCTTCTTCGAGGTAGTGCGTGGTAAGAATAATCGTGGTCCCCTGTGCATTAATGCGCCTGAGGAAGTCCCACATGGAGCGGCGCATCTCAATGTCTACTCCCGCGCTCGGCTCATCCAGGATCAACAGTTGAGGCTCATGGACCAAAGAACGGGCAATCATCAACCGACGTTTCATTCCGCCTGACAACATGCGCGCGGGTATATCCCTCTGCTCCCACAATCCAAGCTCGCGCAAGTACTTTTCTGCCCTTTCTCTTGCCAGCCCCGGCGCCAGACCATAATAACCGGCCTGATTGATTACAATATCCAAACCCTTTTCAAACTGGTTAAAATTAAATTCTTGCGGAACGATGCCGATATGCCGCTTAGCCGCGGGAAAATCCTTATCAATATCGACACCGAATACTGAAATCTTGCCAGCAGATTTGGCAACCAGTGAACAAATGATGCCAATCGTCGTGGATTTACCCGCGCCATTGGGACCCAGTAAGGCAAAAAAGTCGCCCTGCTCTACGCTCAGACTGATGCCCTTAAGCGCCTCAAAATCGTTGTCATAAACCTTGCTAAGGTTTTCTATCTTAAGTGCTGGTATCATGCGTTGTCAGGCTGCTGCGTGGTTTAATAAGCGCGTAAGTGTACTCGCATTTCTTCTTACAAACGACACTGTTTATGAACGACGAACAATATCTAGAGCACTGCCGCTCACTGCTAGCCCAGTTCGCTGCAACGTTGGTGACTCGGACCGAACAGCTGCCACAGGAGCACCCACTGCGCGAGCTTGCTGCCGGCTTTGAGTCCTTGGATGCCGACCCCAGTGACGTGTATGAGCGTGGCCCAGAGCTGGTTGCGCGCCTCTTCGACACCTACCCAGAGTTTACCCCAACGTTTCCGAGGGAGCTGCTGTGGTTTTTCGGCGCAGACTGCCTACATTACATGGCGGATGAGGAACTCGCGGAGTTCCAGCAGCTAGAGGATGCGCGCGTAGCCACTCCTCGATAGCTAGAGGGCTACACTGTGCTTGACTTGCGGGTTAAACAACTAAAGTCACACCAACAATGCGACTAAAATTGGGGCTGCAGGACTTGACGCAACTCCCCTGTCTTCCTACAATGCGCGCCTCTTGATGGAGACCGTTGCGTCCCCTTCGTCTAGTGGCCTAGGACACTGCCCTTTCACGGCGGTAACAGGGGTTCGAACCCCCTAGGGGACGCCATTCATCAAACGCCATCAGCGGGAATAGCTCAGTTGGTAGAGCGCAACCTTGCCAAGGTTGAGGTCGCCGGTTCGAACCCGGTTTCCCGCTCCAGTTTTAGCCCCCTGCTTCCTCTAGCTTAATCGACACGCTGTTAATACAGTACCGCAGGCCAGTCGGCGCGGGGCCGTCCTCGAATACGTGGCCTAAATGCGAGCCGCAAGCCTTGCACATTACTTCTGTGCGCATCATCCCGAGAGAGCGGTCCTGCACCTCTTCGATCACTTTGGCATCGGCAGCTTCGAAGAAGCTGGGCCAACCACACCCAGCATCGAATTTACTGTCAGATAAAAACAGTTTTTCACCACAACATCGACACTCATAAACACCGTTTTTGGTGCAGTTCCAGTACTCCCCCGTAAAAGGTCGCTCTGTACCCTTCTCTCGACAGACGTGAAATTCTTCTGGTGTCAGTTTTTCTCGCCATATTTCTTCGTCAGGCATTGTTCGCTTCTCTGTGGTTTAGATTATGCCACCAGCCTACACCAGCGCGCCTCAACAGACTATGTCCTGCCAACACAAAAGGTATGCTTATTCAGCGTCGGTGCTGCTGGATGCAATACAACCCAAAGCCCGCAAGGTATCGCTCTGCGCGGCTGTCGGCACTGCCAGCGCTACGACTGACCCCGCCAGCTCGCGGCGCTCACGATAAGACTTGCGCAGCTGGTCGAATCGCTCTGCTGGCGTGGTAACCACTTGCTCGGTTGCCATAGACTGGCGTAGAAGCGCGTCATCCATCGAAATGTCATATCGGGACTGCAAAAGATAACGGATCTGTCCGGCCCTCGACAAACCTGCGGGCAACAATAGCGCAGAGGCAGCTGCTACTGGACTGTCCGTGGCGGGCAAGGCGTTATGTTGCCAGGTCTTCAATGCGTCACTGAGCATGCGTGTCGCTAACAATTTACCATCAAGGCTATAACCTGCGACATGCGCGCTACCGACTGTGACTCTTTCAAGCAGCGCAGCACTAATATCCGGCTCACCCTCCCACACATCAACCACCGTGGAAAATTTCGGCTCACTGGTTAACTGTGCCAGCAAAGCCGCATTGTCTATTACAGGGCCGCGACTGGCGTTGATAAGTACGCTGTCAGGACGCAAGCGCTCCAATTCAGCGCTGCCGAGCAGATGATGGCTTGGCCAGGGTGCATCTGTCGTCAGCTCCGGATGCAGAGTGACCACGTCACAGTTGAGGATCTGTTCGAGCGTGGCAGCTTGGTTGATCATATTTTGTTGCAGCCACGGATCAAAGACCCGATAACGGATACCCAATGCTTCAAAGCGAGCAGCGACTGCCTTACCGATATGCCCATATCCAACGATTCCGACGATCCCGCCTGCCAGCAGTTTTTCCAATGTGTCGCTAATACTAGCGACTGCAGCTAGAACGTACTCGACCACGGAATTGGCGTTAGACCCGGGGGCGTAGGCGAAGCCAATTCCACGCTGGCTAAGATACGCTTGATCAATATGATCTAAACCACTGGTGGCTGTTCCTATAAATTTGACCGCGGTACCAGACAGCAGTGACGCATCCACACGCGTTACCGATCTCACTAACAGGATATCGATATTTTGCAACTGTGCGCGGCCGATAGCGCGGCCACCTAACCTTTGGACGTGCGCATCGGCAGGAAAAAAATGTTCTACCGCAGGAATATTTTCATCAGCAAGTATGTGCAGGGTCACTGTGCGGTATGCTCTTGTACCGAGATGTGAGCCCTCACAACAGACCACCACCGAATCGCAGTGCCACTGCTCCGCGCGATGCCCTTTGCACCTTTCATATAATATCCATCAAAGAAAAATGCAGGTTACAAGACGACGTCGTGGTGCCGAATTCGCGGCATAAGCTATCGAAGAACCTATCGGCTCTTTCCGGCAGGCCCTCTCTCTGCCAGCGCAGGGCCTGCGCCAACACACAAGACTGAAACGTCGCAGTGTCGGGCACCGAATCCTCAGCCCGGTCAAGGTTATCGGCGCTGACTTGAAAGCGGTATCCGCACGCCCGGGAAAAGAACCACTCCAAGGCCTGAGGTCTACACTCAGCCGCTTCAAACGCTTGTTGCTGTTCGCCACTGCGTCCATCAGGCGCATACCAGTAGCCAAAATCTAATTGCTGTCTGCGCTCGGTACCGGCAATGCACCAATGCGACACTTCATGCAATGCGCTGGCAAAATAATCTCCGCGATAATGCAGCGCATGACTGTCACCTATCGCCTGAGCGGGTTGATAGAGCGGTTCTTCTGATCCGCCAAAAAGACGCGTGTGAAATGTGTCAAAAAAACATTCACTAAACGCTCTCTCCACTCGCTTGCAGCAAAACGTGTCTGGCGAGTTACGGAGCGACGTAGTTTCAGGCAGGTTCATCAATCCGACGCCAGTTTGCGTATCAAATACACATAGTGGCCATCAACCGCGATATGCTCTAGCAATTCGTGTCCGAGAAATGCGCAAAAGCGTGGAATATCCCGCTCGGTGGATGAATCTGTTGCCTGTATTTGGAGCGTTTCGCCTACAGCTATATCTCTTATCCGGTTGTGCAACAGCATCACCGGCTCGGGACAAAACAGACCCGAGGCGTCCAGAGTATGATCAGGTATCATTGACATGTGTGAATGATATCAGCTGCTGAGGAGCAGTTCAGCCTGCGCCTGAGGAACCAAGTCCCACTCTTCGCTGTCCGCGTCGTAAAGAATTTGCAGATCACCGGCGCCGAGCTGCCGCTGCAACCGATCGACCTTTTCCTGAGTCGTGAGCTCTCTGGCACCGTAATCTGTTCCGTCGCGAGTGGCGTAATCCTCCAGCAACGCTTGAAGGACGTCGATTTCTAGGCGCGCAAAGGGCACCAATACAAATTGTGCCATGTTTTACTAGACCTCATTCTGGTCGCGTGAGATACGCATTAACAGGGGCTCCGTTGCCACGGCATTGTGTGATGAATCGACCTCAAATAATCCCCGCACACTGCCGCTATTCCGAATCGCTCCGCTGCAGTAGTTTACGCAGCCCAACCAACACAACGACCAACAAAGCAGCAACTATAATGATACCGCCGGCCACCCAAAGCGTACCCAAGAACAGCTCCGCCATCTTCTCGACAGGGATACCAAACTGATCAACGGCGGCCCACACTAGAACGCCCAAGGCCGCAAGGCCCAAAGCAGTGGAACGAAAAAAACGTCGACTGGCCCTGCTCACACAACTACTCCAACGTTAGGCTCCGCTGCCATCTTAAGCTGATGCCGGCAGCACCGGCGTGGGAGACTGGACGTCCATATTTTGCGCCCGATGGCGCAGCACATGATCCATCAATACAATGGCCAGCATGGCCTCGGCGATGGGTGTGGCCCGAATTCCAACGCAGGGATCATGCCTACCATGTGTTGCGACCTGTATTGGTTTGCCGCTAGTGTCAATACTGTCTCCCGGCTGACGGATGCTAGATGTCGGCTTCAAAGCCAGGCTGACCATAATGTCCTGACCACTGCTGATTCCACCTAAGACGCCTCCTGCGTTATTGCCGACAAACCCTTCCGGCGTCAACAGATCCCGATGTTCGCTACCGTATTGTTCTACAGCAGCAAAACCTGCGCCAATCTCAACCCCTTTAACCGCATTAATACTCATCATTGCGCCGGCGACATCCGCATCAAGCCGATCAAAGATTGGCTCACCTAATCCTGGCATGACACCACTGGCGACCACGTTAATGCGTGCCCCGATGGAGTCACCACGCTTGATAAGAGCCGCCATAAAGGTTTCCATCTCTGCCAATTTGTCCGCGTCTGGACAAAAGAAAGGATTGGATTCGACCACGTCCCAATCCAGTTGCTGGGCTACGATGGGGCCCAACTGTGACAGATATCCGCGAACTTGGATGCCGCAGCGCGACAACAGATACTTCTTGGCGATCGCCCCAGCAGCCACTCGCATTGCGGTTTCGCGCGCGGAGGAACGCCCCCCTCCACGGTAATCGCGAAAGCCGTATTTTTGATTGTAAGTATAGTCCGCATGAGCCGGGCGAAACGCATCCTTGATTGCGGAATAGTCCTTCGAACGCTGGTCAGTGTTATCGATAATCAACCCAATAGCCGTTCCTGTCGTGACACCCTCAAACACGCCGGACAAAATACGGACTTCATCGGCCTCACGTCGCTGGGTCGTAAACCGCGAGGTGCCAGGCTTACGCCGATCCAGATCGTGCTGCATATCGGCAGGCTCCAGAGCAAGACCCGGTGGGCACCCGTCAATGATGCAGCCCAAAGCTGGGCCATGGCTCTCGCCAAAGCTTGTCACCGTGAATAATTTGCCAATTGAATTACCTGACATAGTGCTCTCTTGCTTACCCTTGATGAAATCTCAAAGCCTAGTAGTATAGGCCTAATTAGCCACCAATTGTGCTGTAATCTTGCAACTCCTGTGCCGTGAGGGCAAAGACGCCATCCCCACCGTGCTCAAACTCGACCCAAGTAAACGGCACCTTGGGATAAGCCTGCTCGAGTGCTGCCCAACTGTTGCCTACCTCTACGATAAGCAGTCCGCTAGCGGCAAGAAACGGATGAGCGCAGGACAGTATGCGACGCGTCAAATCTAAACCATCGGCACCTGAACCGAGCGCATCCTTCGGCTCGTGATGAAACTCCGCAGGCATCGCAGCGAGATCAGCCGCATCAACATACGGCGGATTACTCAGAATAAGGTCATATCGCGTGTCAGCTAGCGCCTCGAATAAATCAGACTCGATGAGAGTCACTCTACCCTGAAGGCCCAGCTGCTCTGCATTCTCACGCGCCAGGTCCAGCGCGCCGCTATCGACATCCAGCAGGTCGACCCGCGCATCGGGAAATTGATAAGCAGCGGCCAGTCCGATACAGCCGCCGCCACAGCACAAATCAAGGATGTGCCCTGGGGCTGGCCCGTTGTACCAGGGTCTAAAGCCATGGAGGATGAGCTCAGCAATAGGAGAACGAGGGATAATAGCGCGCTGGTCACACAAAAATTCTAACCCCGCAAACCAGGCTCGCCCCAACAGATAGGGCAAAGGCTCATGTTCCATAATGCGCCGGCGCAGTAATTCCTGTAATCGTGCCACTGCCTCTGCACCCACAGACAGAGGCAAAACGTCCTCGCCAGACCCTAGCGGCAGCTCTGCAACAGACAGCACCATAAGGACCGCTTCATCCCAGGCGTTGTCTGTACCGTGTCCAAAAAACACATCGCTGCTTTCCAACGATTCACTGCAAAACTGCAGCAATTGCGCAACAGTTTGCGGTTGATTGGAAAAGATTTCAGCGTCGGACATGGCGTAAGTGTAACCGATTCGACCCGAGAATTTATAGCCCGACACGCCGCCAGATCTGTTTGCCTTGCAGTCATCGGATTGGTAACATGCGCCATTAAATCCTGTGTCAAATTGAATACGGAGACATTCCCTTGGAAGATCATTGGGCAAAAATTATCGAAGCCGTGGGCGAAGACCTTAGCCGCCCAGGCTTACAGGACACACCCAAGCGCGCGGCCAAGGCTTTCGAGTTCTTGACCCAAGGCTATGGGCAGTCAGTGGACCATGTGGTGAATAACGCCCTCTTTCCATCTGATTCGGATGAAATGATTCTGGTCCAGAATATCGAGCTTTACTCACTCTGTGAGCATCACCTGTTGCCCTTCATCGGCAAGTGCCATGTTGCTTATATACCCACCGGAAAAGTTTTAGGACTGTCCAAAGTCGCTCGCATCGTTGATGTTTTTGCCCGACGGCTTCAGATACAAGAATCGTTAACGGCACAAATCGCCGAAACGGTTATGGCCGTGACTAACGCAGAGGGAGTGGGTGTAATCGTTGAAGCCCAGCATATGTGCATGATGATGCGTGGCGTCGCAAAACAGAATTCGTCAATGAAGACATCAGCGATGCTGGGCTCTTTTCGCAGCGATCAAAAAACACGTGAAGAATTTCTTTCTCTGCTGCGAATGTAACAATCGCTTGCGGCGTTATTGAGTCTGTGGCACTAATCATCTATCCGTATTAAATCAACACGCAGGTATTGCCGATCCGCGGTGCGAGCAGCGCTGTAGCCAACAACACGGTAAGCTTTCTCCGCTTGCAGGGCACCATAAACCCGGTACTGCTGTAAATCTTCTCTGCCATACAGTACTTGCTCGCCAAATACACGATTGGCCCACTGCACGCCTTTGCCGCAGGCGCGGCCCTTGCACTCGAACAGCACCGTAGCGTCCTTTTCTTTCGTTACAGAGCCCATTAGCTGATCCATCACCGCGGCTGAGGTGAAGCCATCTACGATCTGCCAGGTATAACTGATCAGCGTTCCAGTCAGACGCTCGCTGTCTTTAAAACGCCATTCTCCGCGCACTTTTTGTATGGCACCAAGCCCTACCTCGTGGTCGACCACTTGTTGCTCTGAAAATGCAACCTCCTTGACATGGGGGGACTCGCCCAGTTGACTCAACAGCATCTCAAATGTGGGCGCAGCAGCGTTGGCCATGCCACCGACAAATGGGATAAAACCCATGATCACGATACTCAAAATGTAGCTGAATTTGCTCACTATAGCGCAGACTCCGTTTTCTTCGTCTCTAACAAAAAACGCTTCATATATTGCTCTACCTCTGTGACACCAGACTCCATGTGGAAATGGTGCTCGCCTTTAATAGTCTGCACGACGAGGTCGTCGATGCTCCGCTGGGCAAACGCGACATATTCTGAAGCTTGATCCGCAGTTTCACTCGCCAGCATCAACAACGTTGGCATGTCCAGTGCTTCTAATACTGCCCTAATCTGAGCCCCAGTCAACTTAACCGCGGAGGCACCGTGCAATCTTGGGTCCGTTGTCCACGTCATCCCCCCCGAGCAAGCGCGTAAATTACGCTCGACTAGCAGCTTAGCCGCGGTCTCAGACAAGCCGTTGCGAGTCCTAGAGGCCACTGCCTCCTCTAGGCAGGCGAAAACTTTATTGGCTCGGATGAGCAAGCGCGGCTTATCCTCTAGCGCCTTGCGCATCTGAACAGGAAAAGCGCTCTCCTCAATCGGTTGCGGGGTCACCGCATCCAGCAGTACTAGATGGCGCACTCTTTCAGGATAAACGCTGGCGAGCAATGTAGCGATAATAGCACCGCGAGAATGCCCCACAAGATCGAATGTATCCCAACCCAGCGCTTTCACTATGCCCAGAATTTCGGGCAGATCATCCCATATCTGGTAGCTGGCGTCTGTCGAGCGATGAGCACTTTGGCCATGACCGGTAAGATCCAGAGCAACAACGTGAAAATCGGTCAGCAGCGGCGCCAGCTGAGAGAAGCTGGCGGCATTATCCAGCCACCCATGAAGCGCGAGCAGCGGCCTCCCACTTGGCTCGCCCCACGATAGGCCCGCCAACGTAAGCCCGTTAATCTGCCATTCCATTGGCACTGAAGGTCGAAGAGCAGCAATCTTAGACATTAAATACCCTCCTCATAAGTCGGCGGCAAAGCCCAAAACAGCAGTTTTGCGCCCCCCCGTGAGACCCTATCCAGCGACATCGTTATCAAACCGCCGGGGGTGAGAAACGGCATGCTCTCCAGTCCACCGAGATAGTGATCCACAACTCTCGACACCAGCGGCTGGTGTGACACTAGCACTATGTGCTCCTGAACGCCGTCAGCGCAGATAGCAGCATCCACAGCAGGAACATCACTATCTGGGCGTAAGGCCGACTCGACAGCCACTGTACACGGCCCAAAAACAGCGGCAATAATCTTCGCAGTCTGTATCGTTCGTACCCAAGGACTGTGCAGTATCCTTTGCGGGGGAGTGATGCCCCTGGCGTTGCAGGCCGTGCGAAACTGGACACAGCCCGCGCTGACATCATCGCGTCCCATACTGGTCAATTGGCGCAGTCGATCATTGGCTCCGCACTCAGCCTCGCCGTGCCGCCATACCGTCACTATCATCGTGCTGCGAATCTCGCGTCTGGACTACGGCTGACGTTCAGACCTGTCTCATTTCCACCAAAAGCTTATTCATCCGAGACACATAATCTGCGGGGTCGTCTAGCTGGCCGCCCTCCACAAGAGTAGCCTGGTCGAATATAATGTTCGCCAGACTCTCGAAACGATCTTCGTCAGGCTCCTGATCGAGCATTTCTGCCAGCGGATGCGCGGGGTTGATTTCCAGTATTGGCTTGCTCTCCGGCATTTCCTGACCCGCAGCCTCCATAATACGACGCATCTGGGAACCCATATCAAAATCCCCTACCACGAGACACGCTGCTGAGTCGGTGAGACGAGCCGTCGCCCGCACCTCACTGACCCGGTTTTCGAGCACTTTAGAGACACGCTCTACCAGTGCCTCTGATTCTTTGGTGAGCGTTTCCTGAGCTTCCTTCTCTTCCTCTGAATCTCCGGCCAGCTCTAGCGCACCGCGCGCAACATCTTGAAATTGCTTGCCATCAAATTCGCGCAAGTGATTCATCAGCCAGTCATCAACGCGATCCGACAGCAGCAATACTTCGATGCCCTTTTTTCGAAAGACCTCCAGATGAGGACTTTTCTTAGCCGTATTGAAATTCTCAGCAACGACATAATAAATTTTGTCCTGCTTTTCCTGCATACGTGCTACATAGTCTTCTAGGGACTGGTCCTGCTCTTCCAGGTCTGTATGGGTTGTGCTAAACCGCAGCAGCTTGGCAATTTTCACCTGATTGGTCGTGTCCTCCGCGGGTCCCTCTTTCAAAACGGTACCAAAATGCTTCCAAAACGTGGCGTAATCGTTTCCTTTTTTCGCCTTTGCCATTTTGGCCAGCATATCCAAGACCCGCTTGGTAAGGGCATTACGCATACTCTCAACAGCAGGATCCTGTTGCAGAATTTCACGCGACACGTTCAAAGATAAATCGTTGGAGTCTACAACGCCTTTGATAAATCGCAGGTACAGCGGCAAAAACTGTTCTGCATCATCCATAATAAACGTTCGTTGCACATACAGCTTAAGTCCGCGCGACATTTCGCGATTCCACAGATCAAACGGCGCTTTTGCAGGGATATAGAGCAGGCTAGTATATTCAAGCTTGCCCTCAACCTTGTTGTGACTCCAAGTCAGCGGGTCTTCATAGTCGTGAGAGACGTGCTTGTAAAACGCTTTATACTCGTCACTCTTCACCTCTGTGCGCCCACGCATCCAAAGCGCACTCGCCTCATTGACTGCCTCGAGCTCGATCTCGGTATCGCTGACAGCATCGCCGTCCTCAGACGGTGGCGCAGGTGGTTTTAACATCATCACGGGCACTGAAATATGGTCTGAATATTTCTTGATCACACTGCGTACACGAAAGTCGTCCGCGAATTCTTCGCAATCCTTTTTCAAAAACAGAGTGATACTAGTGCCGCGTGCTTCTCTGACTTTGGACTCTATAGAAAATTCTGCCTCGCCACAGGATTCCCACAACACCCCGGCATCAGCAGACTCGCCAGCTTTACGCGTATGCACCTGAACTCGGTCAGCAACAATGAAGCCAGAATAGAAACCAACGCCGAACTGGCCAATTAACTGAGAATCTTTACGTTCATCGCCGGTGAGGCTTTCTAAAAAGGAAGCGGTACCAGACTTGGCAATGGTGCCCAGATTTTCAATCACCTCATCTCGATTCATGCCGACGCCGTTATCACTGATGGTGATAGTGTTGGCCTCTTTATCAAGATCTACCTGTATTGAATAGTCTCCCTGCCCTTCCAGCAATGAATCGTCGGCGAGCGCGGCAAAACGCAGCTTGTCGATGGCGTCACTCGCGTTGGATATTAACTCGCGCATAAAGATCTCCTTGTTGCTATACAAGGAATGGATCATAAGATGGAGTAATTGCTTCGCTTCTGTCTGGAAGCCAAGTGTCTCTTTTTTCACATCAGCAGTCATAGTAACCTCGTTTCTAAGATGTTGATTTAACGGAATATGTACACTGGTTTGGATATGGGGGTAGGTCGGGTTTATTTCAAGAGAGGCATTGCAATCGATTGCATGCTGCGGGACCCTGAGCCCTCAATATGCGCAATCTTTCGAAGCCCGGCGCGCAGCACTGGGAGGCAGAGAGTCTCCATTTTGAGCGGGGAATATTACGCCTGTGAGCACCGAATTCGCGGCACAAAAAAGAGCTCGTCTTGCAACCAGCCCTTGATCTCATCATCAGACAAATAACGGCTTACCAGCCGGTAATCTCGGCCAGGGCAGTCCCAATTTCTGCCAAACTGCGAACGGTCTTAACCCCGGCATCTTCGAGGGCTGCAAACTTCTCATCTGCCGTACCCTTGCCACCCGAAATGATCGCACCAGCGTGGCCCATGCGCTTACCTATAGGCGCCGTCACCCCGGCAATATAAGAGACCACCGGCTTTGTCACGTTTGCCTTAATGTAGGCTGCAGCCTCTTCTTCTGCCGAACCGCCAATTTCGCCGATCATCACAATCGCCTCGGTAGCAGGATCATTCTGGAACATTTCGAGAATATCGATAAAGTTAGATCCCGGAATCGGGTCCCCGCCGATACCGACACAGGTAGACTGCCCAAAGCCGGCATCCGTGGTCTGCTTGACTGCTTCATACGTCAAAGTGCCAGAGCGAGACACGATACCCACCTTCCCAGGCAGATGAATATGGCCGGGCATAATGCCAATCTTGCACTGGCCGGGAGTGATCACGCCAGGACAATTGGGTCCGATCAGGCGCACACCCAGTTCATCGCACTTTACTTTGGCTTGAAGCATGTCTAGCGTTGCAATGCCCTCGGTAATGCAGACGATCAGCTCGATTCCACTGTTGGCTGCCTCGAGAATTGAGTCTTTACAAAATGGTGCTGGCACGTAAATAACTGAAGCCTGCGCACCCGTTGCAGCTACCGCCTCTGCTACCGTGTTAAAGACTGGCAGTCCCAAATGCTCTTGACCGCCCTTTCCGGGGGTAACGCCTCCGACCATCTTAGTGCCATACGCAATCGCCTGCTCAGAGTGAAACGTTCCTTGCGAACCGGTAAAACCCTGACAAATGACTTTGGTATTTTTGTCGATAAGAATGCTCATTTGGCTGCTCCTCCCGCTGCTTTAACTGCCTGCTGGGCAGCGTCCGTGAGGCTGGTGGCGGCGATAATGTTCAATCCACTCTCGGCCAAAACCTGTCGCCCTAATTCGGCATTGTTGCCCTCTAATCGGACGACTACGGGCACCTGCACGCCAATTTCTTCTACCGCACCGATGACGCCCTCAGCAATCAGGTCGCAGCGCACAATACCGCCGAAGATATTAATAAGTACTGCCTTTACCTTGTCGTCAGACAAAATGATCTTAAACGCCTCCGACACGCGCTCCTTCGTGGCACCGCCGCCAACATCCAAAAAGTTAGCCGGAAACCCGCCATGTAAAGCCACAATATCCATGGTTCCCATAGCAAGGCCCGCGCCATTGACCATGCACCCGATATTGCCATCAAGGGCGACGTAGTTTAATTCCCATTTAGCAGCATGCACTTCGCGCTCGTCTTCCTGGCTGGTATCGTGCATTTCGCGTAATTCAGGCTGGCGATACAGCGCGTTACTATCGACGCCAAGCTTGGCATCTAGGCAATGCAGGTCACCCTGCTCGGTTATCACCAAAGGATTAATCTCAATCAGCGCCAAATCTTTATCGACAAACAACTGGGCCAAACCCATAAAAATTTTCACGAACTGCTTGATCTGCTCTCCCGACAATCCCAACTTAAAGGCCAACTCTCGCCCCTGATAGGGCTGCGCACCTGTTAACGGGTCAATGGTGGTGCGCAATATCTTTTCCGGAGACTCTTCCGCGACTTTCTCAATCTCAACACCACCTTCGGTAGACGCCATAAAAACAATACGACGTGAAGAGCGGTCGACGACCGCACCCAGATATAACTCGTCAGCAATATCTGTGCAGGTTTCTACCAGAATTTTGCTTACGGGTTGTCCCGCTTCATCCGTCTGGTAGGTTACCAGTCTCTTGCCCAGCCACTGCTTGGCAAAAGCCTCGATCTCAGCTTTCGTGTTGACCAGTTTGACACCCCCAGCCTTGCCACGTCCCCCAGCATGCACCTGAGCTTTGACAACCCACATGTCGCCACCGATTTTATCCGCTGCCGCCATCGCCTCTTCTGGGGTGTCTACTGCGTATCCCTTGGATACTGGCAACCCATACTCGGCAAACAACTGCTTACCCTGATACTCGTGAAGATTCATGTTCTATCCTGTTATCAATTCTTAACTGCCACAAGTTAAGGCTATTCGGCAACTAAACACCTGCCAAACGAACCCGCTGAATATCCACGTGCGCCGGTAATTTATTATGTTGTACGCACTCGGACGAATTTTTCTAGCGCTTCTTTCGATTTGCAATATGGATAGCCTGTCCATCCACCGCCAATGCTGCTTCATGTACCGCCTCGGACAATGTCGGGTGACCAAAGACGGTGAGCGCCAGATCCTCTGCGCTGGATCCAAACTCCATCGCTATGACCACCTGCTGTACCAGATCCGCTGCGGATGGGCCTATAATATGGCACCCCAGTATCCGATCTGTCTCGGCATCCGCAATCATCTTCACAATGCCATCAGAATCATTGGCCGCCAGTGCTCTCCCGCTCGCTGCGAACGGGAACACCCCTATCTTGCATTCAATACCGTCCGCTTTTAATTCCTGCTCAGTTTGCCCTACGGCAGCAATTTCCGGATGCGTATAAATAACCGAGGGAACACAGTCATAGTTCATCTGTGCCTGCTTGCCCGCGATACGCTCAACCACCATCACCCCTTCCTCTGATGCCTTGTGCGCCAGCATAAGGCCACGAACTATATCACCGACGGCATACACATGGGGCGCCTCAGTTTCGCAATTATCATTGACGTAGATGAAACCACGCTCGTCTAAGGTAATACCACTGTCAGACGAAAATAATTCTTCGGAGCGGGGTCTGCGCCCTACTGCTACAATCAACTTGTCAAATAGCTCGGTGTGTTCGCCACCTGCGCTGGTGTAAGTAACCTCAACTTTGCCCTCTTTGATTTCTGTGCCGATAACTCGAGCGCCAAGACGTATATCCAGGCCCTGTTTCTTAAAAATCTTGCCTGCCTCTTTGGCAACCTGTGTATCCATCATTGGCAAGAATTCGTCGAGCGCTTCCAGCATGACAACCTCCGACCCGAGACGACGCCAGACACTTCCCAGCTCTAAACCGATGACTCCGGCACCGATAACGCCGAGTCGGCTTGGGACTTCGGTTAACACGAGCGCTCCGGTGGAGTCGATAATATATTCATTGTCTATCGGTGCAGAGGCAATACTGACTGGGACTGAACCGGCAGCAATAATGACATTACTGGTATCCAGCACTTGGACATTGCCTTGTTTGTCGGTCACTTCAACTTTCGCACCGACGAGCACCTTTCCCACGCCAGAGATGGGTGTAACGCCGTTGTGCTTAAAAAGCCCTGCTATACCCCCGGTCAGTTGCGAGACGATCTGATCCTTGCGAGCCAGCATAGCGGGTATATCAATATCGACTTTTTTTACCGATATCCCATGCACTGATAAGTTATCTCGAACATCAGCAAACTTCTGACTGCTGTCGAGCAACGCCTTGGAGGGAATACACCCGACATTCAGGCACGTACCGCCCAGCTGCATATTGTCGCTGTCATCTAGCCATTGCTCGACGCAGGCAACCTTCAAACCTAGCTGCGTCGCCTTAATCGCTGCGACATAGCCTGCAGGCCCCGATCCAATTATTACCACGTCATATTTTTCAGGCATCGTCATCCCCACTAAAGGTGTCTTTTCGACAGGAAGTTTGCGCTATCACTGCATGTAAAGTAACAAGTGTTCATCATTCCTATAGCTGCAGCAGAATGCGGGCGGGATCTTCAATAAGATCCTTGATGGCTACCAGAAACTGTACGGCAGTCTTGCCATCTATGAGGCGATGATCATAAGTCAGCGCCAGATACATCATGGGCAGAATGACCACCTGGCCATCTACGGCCATTGGACGCTCCTGTATTTTGTGCATGCCCAAAATGCCCGTTTGCGGCGGGTTGAGAATAGGCGTGGACAACAAAGAACCAAATACACCCCCGTTAGTTACCGTAAACGTGCCGCCGGTCATGTCCTCAATCGTCAGCTTATTGTCTTTGGCGCGCAGGCCCATATCCCTTATCGCAGCCTCGATATCGGCCAAGCTCATAAAGTCAGCATCGCGCATGACAGGGACGACCAGTCCGCCCTCAGTCGACACCGCTACACCAATGTCTTGATAGCCATGATAGACAATATCATTGCCGTCAACAGACGCGTTAACCGCCGGAAACCGTTTCAAGGCTTCGCAGGCCGCTTTCACAAAAAAGCCCATGAATCCCAGGCGCGTTCCGTTATGCGTTTTCTCGAATTGATCCTTATACTTTTTACGCAACGCCATGACAGGCGCCATGTTCACCTCGTTAAACGTACTAAGCATTGCTGTCTCGTGCGTAGCGTTGAGCAACCGCTCCGCTATCCTAGCTCGCATGCGCGTCATAGGCACTCGCCTCTCGACGCGCTCTCCCGACGGACTGACTGACGTTGAGTCCTTCTCAATCGTCACAGGAGCTGCGGAAGCAACGGTTTTTGGGGCCAAGTCCATATCACGAGCTTTAATAAATTTGAGAATGTCCTCCTTGGTAATGCGGCCATTTTTTCCCGTACCCGCAATTGCACTGATATCGAGCTTGTGCTCCTCAACTAACAGCCTTGCGGCCGGTCCAAGCAGTTCTGCCGAAGCCGTTTCTGAAAGGTCGCTAGTGGTCGCAACCGCTGTAGCTTGAGCGGGCGGAGAAGAAAGCGCTGTTGCTTTTGTTTCACTAACCGTAGCGAGGAGCTGCTGGCCTTCGATTGTCTGACCTACCACCGCATGGATTTTTGTGATGATGCCATCGACGGGAGCAACCACTTCCAATACCACTTTGTCCGTCTCTATTTCAACGATCAGTTCATCCCTCGACACCGCGTCACCTTCAGACTTGTGCCAGGCAGCCACCTCTCCATCCGCGATAGACTCGGGAAAGGCAGGCGCCTTTATTTCAATAGTCATCTCATTTCCTTTAAAAAAACTCGCTTGTTGTCAGTAACCCCAAGGCATTTCTCCGAGAGCATCATCAATAAACCGTTCCAGCTGCTCGATATGCAACGCCATGTATCCGGCCGCAGGAGCGGCTGATGAATCACGCCCTACATAACGCAGATGAACATCGACTTTATGTCGCTGTATCACCCTGCGCAGGTGATGCTGACTCGCATACCAGGAGCCCTGATTCATCGGCTCTTCCTGACACCACACTGCATCGACAACATTGGGGTATAAATCAGTCAGTATTTGCAGTAACTCTTGCTCAGGAAAAGGGTACAACTGCTCAAGGCGCAAAATGGCGATATGGTTCAATTGGCGCTCGCGCCTCGCCGCGAGCAAATCATAAAATACTTTGCCACTGCAGAGGATAATGCGCTGAACCTTCGACCTATCCAAGTCGTCTATTTCATCCATCACATTATGAAATCTACCCTCAGCAAGATCCTCTATAGTGGAAGTGGCCTCTTTGTGGCGTAGCAGACTTTTCGGCGACATAACCACCAATGGCTTGCGCAGAGGCCGAAGCGCCTGTCGCCTCAGCATGTGGAAAACCTGCGCTGGTGTGGTCGGAGCGCAGACCTGAATATTGTGCTCTGCACATAACTGCATAAAGCGCTCCAGCCTGGCTGAGGAGTGTTCTGGGCCCTGCCCTTCATATCCATGCGGCAACAACATGGTGAGCCCGCACAAGCGTGACCACTTGCTCTCACCGCTGGTAATAAACTGATCGATCACCACCTGAGCACCGTTAGCAAAGTCACCAAACTGGGCTTCCCATATCACGAGACCCTTCGGTGACGTCGTGGCATAGCCATATTCAAACGCAAGCACGGCCTCTTCGGATAACAAGGAATCGTAAATACTGAACGCTCCCTGCTCTTCGCTGATATGCTGCAAAGGCGTGTAGGCACTGCCATCATTTTGGTTGTGCAACACCGCATGACGATGAGAAAACGTGCCGCGGCCGACATCCTGCCCGGTCAGCCTGATAGGATATCCCTCTTCCAGCAGTGAGGCATAAGCAAGGTTTTCTGCAAAGCCCCAATTGATCGGTGTGGCTCCGGCAGCCATTTTTCGTCGATCTTCGAGAATTTTCGACACCTGACGTTGTAACGGAAAACCATCCGGCGACAGGTTGGTAGCAGTAGCCAGTGCCTGCAGAGCTAGGATGTCGATACTCGTGTCGCACTGCAACTGCCAGTCATGCCCTAGATAAGGTGACCAATCGACAAACAGAGACGCGTTTGGCTCCGATACCAAATTGCTCACTAAGGGGGCGCCACGATCCAGAGCCTCTCGATATTTCTCCACCAGGGCTTCGACCTCAGTCTCTGTGATGAGGCCTTCGCTAACGAGTTTCTGCGCATAAATAGCCTGCGTCGTTTTGTGCTTACTAATGACTTTATACATCAGCGGCTGCGTCACCGAGGGCTCATCCGCTTCATTATGGCCACGGCGTCGATAGCAAATAAGATCAATAACCACGTCTTTGTTGAATTCAGTGCGATAGTCAACGGCCAATTGAGTCACGAACAGCACCGCTTCTGGGTCATCGGCATTGACATGGAATATCGGTGCCTGGACCATTTTAGCGACGTCAGTGCAATACTCTGTCGAGCGGGCATCCTCGCGCTCATGGGTCGTAAACCCGACCTGATTATTCAGGACAATGTGAATTGTGCCACCGGTTTTGTAACCGCGAGTTTGGGACATCTGAAATGTCTCCATCACCACGCCTTGCCCGGCAAAAGCTGCATCACCATGCAGAACGATAGGAACCACAAGATCGCCCACCTCGTCGAGACGCCGCTCCTGACGTGCACGTACAGAACCTTCCACAACCGGAGACACAATTTCTAAATGCGATGGGTTGAAGGATAATGCGAGGTGGACCTCGCCTCCCGTCGTCATCATGTTGGAAGAAAAACCCTGGTGATATTTTACGTCGCCAGAGCTTTCGTATTGCGCTCTCCCCTCGAATTCGTCAAACAACTCAGAAGGGTTTTTCCCAAATATATTGATCAGCACGTTGAGCCTGCCACGATGGGCCATACCAATGACGATTTCCTTTGCCCGATAGGCGCCACAGCGTTGCACCATCTCTGATAACATAGGAATCAGGCTTTCCCCACCCTCGAGTCCGAAACGTTTAGTGCCCGGATACTTAGATGCTAGCGACTTTTCCAAACCCTCTGCACTGATCAGCAGAGTCAATAATTGAAGACGCACTTCCTTGCCATAATCTGGCGCAGAACGCACAGACTCCATTCTCTGCATAACCCAGTGCCGTTCGGTGGTATCGACAATGTGCATAAACTCGGCGCCAATCGTATGACAGTAGGTCCTCTCGAGTGCCTCGTATATCTCCCCCAAAGTCGCATCAGCCTTGCCAATATGCAGAGTCCCGGCCTGAAACACCGTGTCGAAGTCTGCGGAAGACAAGTGATGAAAACCCAACTCCAGGTCGGCAACCTGCTCGCGCTGCGCAAGTCCCAGTGGATCGAGTTTCGCTTTTTGATGGCCTCGCTGGCGATAGGCAGAAATCAATTGCACGACACAAACCTGTTTGCGTTCGTAGTCGGTAGCATTGGAATCGTACTGAACGGTGGCTTCAGTGCGCACACGCATTTTACTGATCTGAGCGAAGCGCTCGCGAATTACCGAGTGAGGAACATCTTCAATTTGAATAATTTCGGACGGCACCATCGGGAGCTTGTCGAAGTAGTCTCGCCACTGCTCAGGTACCCCGTTTGGGTCCTTCAGGTAAGACTCATATAGATCCTCTACATAAGTGGCGTTACCACCAGAGATATGAGAACTTTGCCGCAGTAACTCTATGGAATTATTTTGCATCTGGGCCCCTCCCGGGGCTTAATCAACTAGTGCTACTCGTCCACACACCGATGGACCCCGAGAAACGCACGCTCTGCCCACTGAACTTAGGTATCGGGGCTTATTTCTAGCAGCTGGACATCATACTACTATAAATTTAAAAAACCTATTAAAATTAATACCTTAAACACTTATGCTGATGTTATGTCGCGCGCGACAACAACATATTTCGTATGTGCCCAATGGCGCGAGTTGGATTTAGGCCTTTGGGGCAAACGTTGACGCAAGCCTGAATACCATGGCAACGAAAGACACTGAACGGGTCGGCCAAACGAGCCAAACGCTCGTCGGTGGCGGTGTCGCGCGTGTCAGCCAAGAAACGATAGGCCTGTAACAATCCAGCCGGACCAATAAAACGGTCGGGATTCCACCAAAATGACGGGCATGCTGTAGAACAACATGCACAGAGAATACACTCGTACAGACCATCCAGTTTTTCTCGCTCCTCCGGACTCTGCAGTCGCTCAATAGCTGGGGCTGGTGACGGATTCTGTAAATAAGGCTGCACTTTTTCGTACTGCGCATAGAACAGGCTCATATCAACCACGAGATCCCGGATGACCGGCAGTCCAGGCAAAGGACGCAGCACTAGCTTGTTTTTTCTGACAGCTTTAGACAACGGCGTCACGCAGGCCAGTCCATTCGTACCATTCATATTAACGCCATCGGATCCACACACACCCTCACGACACGAACGCCTATAAACAACGGTGTCATCGTCGGCCTTAATCAACTCCATCACGTCCAGAACCATCAGGTCCTTGCCTCCGGTGTCGACCTGCATATCCTGCATGTAAGGCTCTAAATCGGTCTCTGGGTTGTAGCGATAAATACTGACTTGTAACATGGTTCTCGCCTCTTAATAACTGCGTACTGTCGGTTGAAATGTCGGAACCGTTTTCGGCTCAAAGTTTACTCCACGCTTGCCCACCCGCTTATCAGCAGGGTAATACATCGAGTGGCACAGCCAGTTTTCGTCATCACGCGAGTCAAAATCATCCCTAGCGTGTGCTCCGCGACTCTCTTTGCGCCCTTCAGCGGTAATCGCAGTCGCTTCTGCGACCTCTAAAAGGTTCTGCAACTCCAAAACCTCAATTCTAGCGGTGTTAAAGACCAGGCTCTTGTCAGCCAACCCGAGGTTTTCAATCCGCATGCGCAAATCGGCTAATTTAATAATACCTTCCTGCATCAAAGGTCCGTTGCGGAATACCCCGAAAAAGTTCTGCATCGTGTTTTGCAGTTCCTTGCGCAGATCTCCCACTTTTTCTCCAGCGGTGGAGTTGTTAAGCTTGTTCAAGCGGCACATGGCCTGCTCTAAATCAGTCTCAGACGCATCTCGCAATTCGATGCCTTCACGCAGAGATTTTTCAATAAACAAACCAGACGCTCGACCAAACACCACCAAGTCGAGTAGTGAATTGCCACCGAGACGGTTAGCGCCATGCACCGAGACGCAGGCCACTTCACCACAAGCATACAGCCCCGGAATAATGACATCTTGACCATCTTGATCGACGCTGAGGGCTTGTCCATTTACATTGGTCGGTATGCCTCCCATCATGTAATGACAGGTGGGTACGACGGGCACTGGCTCCTTTGTAGGATCCACATGTGCAAAGGTTCTGGATAGCTCACAAATACCGGGTAATCGGCTTTCGAGAACGTCCTCTCCCAAATGATCTAGCTTCAGGAAGACGTGGTCTCCATTGGGGCCACAGCCACGACCTTCTAATATCTCCTTAACCATCGAGCGCGCAACAACATCACGTCCCGCCAGGTCCTTAGAATTAGGCGCATAACGCTCCATAAAGCGTTCGCCGTCCTTGTTAATGAGATAGCCACCTTCTCCGCGACAGCCTTCCGTGACCAATGTGCCAGCCCCGGCAATTCCGGTCGGATGGAACTGCCACATCTCAATGTCCTGCACCGGAAAGCCAGCACGCAAGGCCATACCAATGCCATCACCCGTGTTGATATGGGCATTGGTGGTAGACGCATAGATGCGCCCTGCCCCGCCGGTGGCAAGCACGGTAGCTTTAGATTTCACATAGACAGTCTCACCGGTTTCTATGCAAATAGCGATGACACCGACTACGGCATCGTCTTGGTTTTTCACCAGGTCGATGGCATACCACTCGTTGAGAAACACGGTCTCATTTTTGATGTTACCTTGATACAGAGTGTGCAGCAGTGCGTGACCGGTGCGATCAGCTGCGGCACAGGTGCGCGCCGCTTGGCCGCCCTTACCGTAATCCTTTGACTGCCCTCCAAAGGGCCGCTGATAAATGCGGCCCTCTTCGGTGCGAGAAAATGGCAGCCCCATGTGCTCCAATTCGTAGATCGCCTCGGGGCCGACACTGCACATATATTCGATCGCATCCTGGTCGCCAATGTAATCAGCACCTTTGACGGTATCGTACATGTGCCATCGCCAATCATCATCAGGATCTGCTGACGCGATGGCGCAGGTGATACCACCCTGCGCGGAGACGGTATGCGAGCGGGTAGGAAAAACTTTAGAAATCACCGCTGTCTTAAAGCCAGACTGGGCCATTTGCAAGGACGCACGCATACCCGCGCCGCCGCCGCCAACGATAACACTGTCAAATGAAATAGTACGAAGAGCCGCCATCTTTATAAACCCCACAAAATCTTGATGCCCCAGATAAAATATATAACCATTATGATTGCGCTTATGGTTTCTGCGAGCACCCTAAGCACTTTACCGGTTGGCCCCAACATGCGCTCGGTGAGGTAATCCGTAAATACCACCCAGAGGCCGACCCACGCATGCCCGGCCAAAGAAATTAGCGCAAGCAAGCTAAACACCCGCATCCATGTCTGGGAGAACAATGCTGTCCACGCAGTGTACCCAAAACCATTGTTGACGAGCATCCAGCCTACGCAGACAAGAAAGTATGCCAATAAAATAACGGCGCTTACCCGCTGCACAAACCAATCGTACAGCCCCGAGCGACCCATTGTTGCTGTCGAAGTCACCATATCCAAGCCCCTGCCAATAAAATTAGCACTATTGAAACGGCTAAAACAATTCGAACGCCAAGTATGCCTCCTGCCATGGTTTCACCAACACCGGTATCATTGATGAGATGCTTTATTCCTGCTAGCGAGTGATAGATTAGCGCAGATACAACCACCCACAGCACTACCTTAAAGAGCGGATGAGACAGACTCACTGTGAGCGAATCAAAACCTGACTGACTTGAAAGGCTGACATCCAAAGCCCACAAAAGTACCCCTATGCCAGCGAACAGGAATACTCCGGAAGCACGGTGAGCAATGGATGCCCATGCGGTAATCGGGAGCCGCATGGATGCTATGTCCAAGTTTACAGGGCGTTTGTCTTTCACAATAAGCTACCGTTTGTGTGATGCCTCTAGGGCAATTAATCGGATTACCGGAGGCCAGAACTGTTGGCCTGCCAGGACCCTGATGATGCAACCAAATCGCGCGAGATTATAGGCATTTAGCAGGCGAAATACAAATCTGTTGTCATAAAAGGCCGCAAAATCAACTCTTCCTTAAGCCGCATCGATCTCCATCGATTCTGATTAACGAACCCGAATTCAACTCCAGGCTTTGCACCACAATTGCCGCGGGTACAATTGACAAAAATTTCCGAGACTTTATAGTGGTGCACCGCATTAAATGACTATCTAGGACCCTGTATGACCGACAAAAAGGCCACTTTAGAAATCGACGGAATAGACGATGCTATCGAGCTACCCATTTACGCCGGCACTTTAGGGCCTGACGTGGTTGATGTGGGTGGCCTCACAGCGAAAGGCCTCTTTACCTATGATCCCGGTTTTGTCTCCACCGCCTCTTGTGAATCCAAAATTACATTCATCGATGGCTCCAAAGGTATTCTCCTCCACCGAGGCTACCCCATCGGGCAACTAGCGGAGCAGTCCGACTATCTCGAGACATGCTACTTACTACTGTACGGTGAACTTCCTACTACGGATCAGAAAGCCCACTTTATACGCACCGTGGGCCTGCATACTATGGTCAACGAGCAGATCTGCACTTTCTTCAATGGTTTTCGCCGCGATGCCCATCCGATGGCCGTTATGTGCGGTGTGGTAGGCGCCCTCTCCGCCTTCTACCATGATTCACTGGAAATATCTGACGAACATCACCGAGAAATCGCCGCCTTTCGCTTAATTGCCAAAATGCCCACCCTGGCGGCAATGAGTTACAAGTATTCCATAGGCCAACCCTTCATGTATCCGGACAACAGCCTAAGCTACGCAGAAAACTTCCTGCATATGATGTTCGGCAACCCCTGCGAGCCAAGCAAAATAAGTCCAGTACTTGCCAGAGCAATGGATCGTATCTTTTTACTGCATGCCGACCACGAGCAAAATGCCTCTACTTCCACCGTGCGTCTCGCTGGCTCCTCGGGCGCTAACCCTTTCGCCTGCATTGCAGCAGGCATTGCTGCCCTTTGGGGACCTTCACATGGCGGAGCGAATGAAGCCGTACTCGAAATGCTGAAAGAAATCGGCGATGTGTCCAGGATTGAAGACTTTATTGCTCGTGCCAAAGATAAGGATGATCCATTCCGACTTATGGGCTTTGGTCACCGAGTGTACAAAAACTTCGACCCGCGCGCCAAAGTAATGAAGGAAGCGGCCGACGAGGTTTTAGCAGAGCTGGGTATCGAGGATGATCCGCTGTTAGAAATTGCAAAACGTCTTGAGGAGATCGCTCTCTCGGATGAGTACTTTATTGAGAGGAAGCTGTACCCCAATGTCGATTTTTACTCTGGCATCATCCTCAAAGCGATCGGCATACCCCCGAGTATGTTTACGGTAATCTTTGCGGTAGGTCGCACGGTAGGATGGATAGCCCACTGGAACGAAATGATCAGCGGCAGCTATCGCATTGGACGTCCCCGGCAGCTCTATACGGGCTATACCGAGCGCGACTTTGTTCCCACTAGCGAGCGTTAAGTAGCGCCTCAATCTAAAAGTCGTAAATTATAGGCTCTTTAGACCGTCGCCAGTGGACTACATAAGTTAATTACTGGGATTTATGACTATGTCCGATATCGTTATCAGCGGAACCGGCCTCTTCACTCCGGCAGAATCTATCAGCAATGAAGAGTTGGTGGCCTCGTTTAATGCTTACGCAGACCACTTTAACGCCGAACAGGCAGAGCAAATCGCCGCAGGCACAGTCGCGGCTATGCCGCAGTCGTCCGCGGAGTTTGTTGAGAAAGCCTCAGGAATCAAGTCTCGCTATGTGGTGAACAAAGACGGGATTATAGATCCCACACGGATGGCGCCACGCCTGCCTGAGCGCGCCAATGACGTTCAGTCGATCCAGTGTGAAATGGGCGTCGCGGCTGCCCAAGAAGCCATGCGACAGGCTGGCAAGACGGCCGCTGACATCGATTCCGTAATAGTTGCCGCATCAAACATGCAGCGGCCCTACCCCGCCATCTCGGTCGAAATCCAAGACGCGCTGGGCATAAAGGGATACGGTTTTGACATGAACGTGGCCTGCTCTTCTGCCACCTTCGGTATTCAGCAAGCACGAGACTCGGTCAAAGCCGGCAGCGCGCGGTGCGTGTTAATCATCAACCCAGAAATTTGCAGTGGTCACCTGAACTTTCTTGATCGTGACTCGCATTTTATTTTCGGTGACGTGTGTACCGCCATCATCGTTGAGAGCGCAACTACTGCAAACAGCAATGAGCAATACCGCATCGTAGACAGCAAGTTGCAAACCATTTTCTCCAACAATATCCGCAATAATTTTGGCTTCCTCAATAGGGGCGACGAGTCCGGAACGGGCGCACCAGACAAATTATTCGTGCAGGAAGGCCGTAAAGTATTCAAAGAGGTTTGTCCGGCAGTCGCAGCGCAAATATCAGATCAGTTGGAGTCACTAGGCATTTCACCCGATCAGCTCAAGCGACTGTGGCTCCATCAGGCAAACCTCAGCATGAACCAACTAATCTCCAAACGCGTTCTCGGGAGAGATGCCAGCGCCGATGAAGCGCCGATTATTCTCGATGAATATGCCAACACCAGCTCCGCCGGCTCGATCATTGCGTTCCATAAGCATCGCGCCGATTTGACCAGCGGGGACTTGGGAGTGCTGTGCTCTTTTGGCGCCGGCTACAGCATCGGCAGCCTAATACTAAAGAAAGTATAACTAGCTTCTAATAGTGTATTACTAGCCAGTACCCCGCTTCGTTGAGGTGCCAATAGCCGCACCCTCGGATACCGCCTTAACTATCCATCGTTACCGACAAGAACTCTCAACGCGATTAACAACGCTTCATTATCTTCATCGGTGCCTATCGTGATGCGAAGGTGGTTGTCGATTCGTGGCTTGTCGAAATACCGCACCAGTATGCCCTGATCCCTTAAGCTCGAAAATAATTCTCTGGCGCTATATCGCGAGTGAGATGCCAAGATAAAATTGGCGCCTGAAGGCAATACATCAAATCCCAGTAGCCCCATTGCAGAGCACAACGTTTTACGCGTATTGATCACACGCATGCAGCTGTCGCGGAAATAGTCCTCATCCTCTATCGATGCCAATGCGGCCCGTTGAGCTATGACGTCCAATGGATAGGAGTTGAACGAATTTTTAACACGCCCAAGTGCCTCAATCAGTGTCTTACTGCCCAGAGCGAACCCGACTCGCAGGCCTGCTAATGCGCGGGATTTAGAGAGCGTCTGCACCACTAAAAGGTTGTCATATTCATCGATCAGCTGTGTCGCGGACTGACCGCCAAAATCAATGTAAGCTTCATCTATTACCACTACCGACTCCGCACTCCTTTGCAACAGAGCGCGAATTGAATCCAGGCTCATCAGCATGCCGGTGGGCGCATTCGGGTTAGGCATAATGATGCCGCCATTTTTCACAGGATAGGCAGCAGTATCAATACTGAAATCTCCACCTAGAGGAACGGTGCGGTAGGTAATATCAAACATTGCAGACCACACCGGGTAAAAGCTATAGCTAACATCAGGAAAATACAGCGGCAACCTGTGCTTGAGCAATGCCATGAAAGCGAGGGCAAGAACCTCATCCGACCCATTGCCAACAAAGACCTGTTCTGTCTGCAAACCACAGCGAGCGGCTATCGCTTGCCTGAGAACAACGGACTCGGGATCTGGGTAAAGCCGTAACGCGTCAGAGCTGACTGCATTAATAGCCTCCATTACGCGAGGGGATGGGGGATAAGGACTTTCGTTAGTGTTGAGCTTGACCAACTTATCGAGCAGGGGTTGTTCGCCGGGCACATAAGGCGTCAGCGTATTGACCACATCACTCCAGTAACGACTCACGATATGCCCTGACCTTGCACTGAGTCGTGCTTGCCGGCCGACCTGTGCGACAAGCCCGAACTAATAACGAGCTTCATTAATAATGGCGTCCCCTAGGGGGTTCGAACCCCTGTTACCGCCGTGAAAGGGCAGTGTCCTGGACCACTAGACGAAGGGGACGCGGCGACTTCTTGCGTTCGCTAAAACGCGGGGCTATTGTACCCAAGCGAACCTGTGATGCAAGTTTCGCGGCATGGTGTTAAGACACAAAATTGAATGGTCACGCCAGTAGCCGCAAGTTATCCATACAATCGTGTGCTAGTACTGATAACCCGTGTCCAGTTGTATTCGATCATAGCTCGCATCACCACCCAATTTAATGCCAGTAGTATTGTTGAAAAAATAGGTAGTGCCCACATACCACTTGGCATCGACAGCGTATTTTGCCGAGAAGGTGCTGCCCTTCACATCGGTGCCACCTCCGGCGAAATCAGAGTTCGTAATCAGCCCCAAGGTTGCGTTCGCGTCAAGACTCTCGTATTGATACTGTACCTGCCAATCCCCCTTTTCCTTGATATTACCCAGCAGCACGCCTGCCAGATAACCGGTGTCCAATTCGTCGACATCACTATTTTTGACATAATCCACAAATACACTCAACGGCAGATCAAATGCGGTCAAGCCTACCGCTATAGAACCATTATAGAGCTTATAGTCGTACGCATAGACCTCAACCCCATTTTCAACGACAGAGGAGTTGCCGAAAAACACATCGTCGTAGATAGGGCCATAGCCTTTTACGGGTATATCGATATAGCCTGCAGCAGCCGTCAGCGTGGCGCCTTCAAAGAGCTGAAGATTAGCACCAATCTGGGCAACGAATAGGCCGGACTCACTCTTCGCACTATCGCTCTCGATAAAGTCATACACCGCATTCGCGAAGAACCTGCCATTTGACCAACCCACTGCCAGGCCCTCTTGACGAAAGTCTCCATCAAAAATTAACTGACTTTTTGCAGGTCTATAGTAGGGATTGGCGAAAATTCCGGCGGTGACATAGCTACTCTCAATTGGTCTCCAGGTAGCGTAAGCCAAATCAAGATTAATCTCTTTGCTGGTGCTGCCATCACCCAGCGTCTGGTTGCTTGACACGGGATCTTCAGACCCGGTGGCGAGACCAAACCCCACCACTGTGGTGTCGCTAATTTTAGCCACCAGAGCCGGACGAGCCCGGATGCGCCAGCGCTCGCGGCCATCTTTACCCTCTTCATCGACCGACTCATATCGGAAGCGGTAATCGCCTTTCCACCTGATTTTCTCCGACCAGGACATGTCACGGGTCTTGCGCTGCAGCGAGCCTATCTCAGCATTAGTGACGGCAAGGTCTTCCATTATGACAGTAGTCTTACGCGTCGCCCGCAACTGCTGATTCTCAATTTCAAGTGCATCCACACGCTCACTCATGGCTTCAAATTGAGCCTTAAACTGCTCCCATTCAGCTTGAGGTACTTGGGCACTAGCGCCCGTAACCCCAATAATGGCAAAACCTGACACTGCAAAAATCGACTTTTTCATCCTCATCTCTCCTAAATAGACAGCTGACACACGCAGCTATCAATAGACTGCGGAGACAAGATTATTCAATAAAGATGACAGCTTTATGCCGGAAAATGAGGATTTTATACCCCTCCATCACAAAAGAACAGATTAGAAACGCGCCGAAAAAACGCAAAATGCTCACCGAGCATTTTTATGGCGCGTCGGGACTCTTCAGTTGTCGTACGGCAGCACCACATAAGGCATCATCAGTGGGATTATTCGGCATAGGAAAGGTGATGCGCTGGGCAAGACCTCCAAAGCGTTCACGGAATATCTGTGCGATCTCACTGTAGGTTCCGCGAGGCACAAACTTACTCAGCATATCGTCGGTAATGATATTGGGCATTTCCTGCCAGTTGCCCTGTCGAGTCATATCCAAGAGTCGCTGACCCTTGTCCTGCCAACCAAACAACTCCAGGCTAGGCCAGTAGGCGGGCGTAGAATACAAAAATCCGAGTAAATTGCGCATCTTTTCCCATTCAGCCGCCACCTGCTGCTCGTCCTTTCCAGTGGCCGTCAGAGGTCCAAGGACAAATTTAAAACCTTCAGCAGAGCGTTGCGCGCGATCAAAGCCGGCCTGCAGTCGTGGCAGACAAACCTCACTGATATATTCAGGCGGTGTATTCGTCGGGTGAGTGATCATGCCATCCGCAATGCGACCTACCATGGTAGTCATCGCCGGACCCACTGCGCCACACAAAATCGGAATATCAGGGTGCTCGATGGGTCCCGGATTGAAAAAAGGTTGTAATTTTGTCAGCGTATAATGATTGCCCTCAAAGGCTAGGCGTTCGCCGGTCTGAAAGCTGTGAAAAATCGCCTTCATCGCCTGCACATACTCGCGCATCTGAGGCACTGGAGAGTCCCAGCGTGCAGAATAACGCTTTTCAATATTCGCTTGAATCTGAGTACCTAAACCCACTTCAAACCTTCCTGCTGACATCTTTTGTAAATCCCATGCAGCAATCGCAGAAATCATCGGGCTACGGGCAAACGCCACGAGCACGGCTGTACTGACGGTCAGTTTCGACGTCGCATTGAGCGCCATGGCCGCAAGCAGCAGCCCATCATGAACAGCATCTGGAACCTGCAGGCCATCAAATCCCATGGCTTCAGCACGCGCAGCATGCTGTCCGATCTCCGCTGGACCCATGTCCTCGGGTGTGGAAGCAAACACTTCAAACGTCACTAAGCACTCCTATTTCCAACTGTTCAACAGGCTACAATTTAAGACATAGAAACGCCGATGGATCAAACGGATATTCTCTAAAACGACGAAATACCAACATGTCATACCCAAATCGCAAACTATGAAGGTTTCCAACCCACCCGTTGGCAAACTGTGCGTGCCAGAGCGCATCTATCGAGCTATCCTTGTGGCTGTTGATAAAACAATAAAACGCGCTGATACCAGGTAGCTAATCTCTGTGTGGCGATGCGCAACAATTAACAGAATGGGAAAGGACACAGCCTACAAATGTATTTTGACTTCGATTATTATTGGCGCGTTTTACGCCACGTCTGGACGCTTAACGAATGGCCCGGCCGCAATGGCATGCTCGTCCGTTTACTTGTCCTTGTGCCCCTTAGCACAATATTCCACACATTATGTTTTGTTCTAGACTACCTTTTCTTCCCTCGCCTATGGTGGCAACAAGTGCAGCAGCCGATTTTTATCGTCGGCCATGCGCGCAGCGGATCTACACTAACACATCGCATGCTCGCCTCTGACGGAGAATCCTTCAGTTATTTTCTGTACTGGGAGACATTTTTCCCATCGCTATTACAAAAGAAAATTATTCGGGCACTAGGCTGGGTAGATCAACATGTGTTTGGTGGCCCTATTAAAAGGAGACTCGAAGTCTGGGACGAAAAAATGTTTGGTCAGTATCGGCACATCCACGATATGAGTCTGTGGAATTCTGAGGAAGACCAGTTTGTTATGCGCGCAGCGTTCGTCACCCAGCAATGGGCAGTTGACGTGCCTCTAATGGAGGTGATCGACCTGTTCCATGTTGACCAGATGCCTGACAAAAAAAAGCGTCGCTGGATGCATCACTACCGCGAATGCGTCAAGCGCCAACTGTTACTCAACGGCGGCAATCGCGTTCATCTAAGCAAAAATCCTGTCATGAGTGGATGGATCGAGTCACTAATAGAAACGTTTCCAGATGCACGTATTGCCGTAGTGATGCGCGATCCGACTCAATGCATCCCCAGCGTGCTCAAATTAATGGAGGTTAGCTGGGTCGGCAAAGGGTGGCGACAAGAAGACTTCGAAGGGTCTTTACGCATGTTGACAAACATCTCCTTTGATACTTTTCATCGCCCTCGTGAGGTCCTTGCGCGACACCCAGGCACGCCACAAATCGTTGTCGACTATCGAGAACTTACAGCGCAGCCTAGAGCAGCCATAACAGAGCTCTATCGTGTCTTCGGCATACCGCTATCTGCCACGTTTGACGCACACTTATTAGCTCAGGAAGACAAAGAGCGCAGCCACAGCACTCGCTTCGAATACAGCATCGACGACTACGAGTTGTCGCGCGAACGTATCGAAACCGAGCTGTCGGATTTTTTTGATGAGTATCACTGGGCGCAGGAGTCGCAAGCATGAAGTTATTAGTGGGAAAGACAGCTTTGGTCACCGGGGCAAGCAGAGGAATTGGTCTGGCAATCGCACGTCGATTTGCCGCGGAGGGTGCCTCGGTTGTGCTGTGTGCTTCTCGCCTTGGCACGCACGGAAAGCTCCAGGGCACGCTGGAGGAGGCAGTAGCGCTTATCAAAGCACAGCAGGGACAAGCGGCCGCAGTCGCATGTGATCTCAGCGATGCTGACGCAAGAGCAGACCTGCTAACAAGGGCTAACCAATACTTCGGTCCGATCGATATTTTAGTCAACAATGCTGCCGCTGCAGATATGATTTTGCCCAGTGCCGTCACAACCGCGCAGCGCAATTTTATGTACGACCTCAATGTCAACGTTCCAATAGAACTGGCTCAGCAGGCGATGCCGAGCATGCGTGAACGAGGCGCTGGCTGGATTCTCAACATCAGCTCCCGCAGCTGTGAACAACCGATAGTACCCTACCGTGACTCGGCTATTGCAGCTCACGTTATTTCAGCTTACGGAGCAACCAAGGCCGCACTCAATCGATACTCCAGCGGTCTGGCTCATGAGGTTGCAGAGCACGGTATTTATGTCAATACGCTGGCCCCGGAAAACATCGTTCTCACTTCCGCCGCAGAATATGTGCGCGATATCGCCAGACGCAATCCAGACATGGCTGAGCCGGTGGAGATGATGGCGGAGGCTGCGCTGGCCTTGTGCCATGGCTCGACTGTCGGGCAAGTGTGCTACAGCAGACGATTGGTGCACAGCATGGGTCTTTCGGTTAAATCATTGGATGGCAAAACCCTGCTAGGCAATGCTCTTCTGCCCGCCGACCTCGATGCAAGCGCATAATCAATCAATATGTGCTCAAGGAAACTAACGCAATGAATACTAAATCAGGTGACGCAAAACAAGCTTTGCGTGCGGCATGGGATGAGATGATCCAGGTGCTCGAACATGCACGCGATGCGATCGACCAGCCCGATCTGATGCCGGCACCGGACAATGATCGTAATTTGGCTGAGGGTTACCGCTATTTGATGGGCTTTGTCCATGCGGCGGCAGAGCGCGCATTCCATGATGATCCGCAACGGCCTCAGTTTCGCAACGCTCTGAGTGTGATTACGCGGGCTACCATCGACAACGCCGATGCCATTTATTTTTACACACCAATAGACGGGCGCCAACACTACCTTATTCGAGGTAATGCCGGGGATAGCGGTCATTGGCGTGGAGAAGCCGCTGTTTCTAGCCGACCGAAGGCGCCTCATTACCTTATCTTCGAGGCTAGCTCTGGGTGCCTCGCAGGCGACTCTGGCGATTTATTGGAATTACGTCCCGGCATGAAAACCCAGACAGGAAGGTTGGACTCCTCGCTTATTCAGGTAAACTCCGACGGCAGCTTCGACATCTTATTGGCACCCGAGCGGCCCGCTGACTATAGCGGAAACTTTATCTCCACGTTAAAGGTTGTCAATAAAGCGCATCCGACCGACCCCGCGATCCAACCAGAGCGATATGCCACTTATGTCAGCGGCAGACAGTTATTCAACGACTGGGAACGCGAAGAAGCTATTCATTTGGAGATTACGCAGCTCGGAAATGAAGGCAGTCATGCGCCCGCCTATTCGCCAGAACGCGCCGCACAGGAAATTCGACATTTTGGAGAGATTGTGCGAAATCAGATGGTCTTCTGGAATGCCTTCTGGACTATTCCTATGGGCACCTATGGTGAGCGCCCGGGCACAATTCCGGGAATAGGTTTTAAACGCAACGCCTTCAACCAGATCAACGCCGCCTCGGGCGCTACCGGGGGCGGCATGAGCACTAACTTATATGCTGGAGGGATCTTTGAACTCGAATCTGACGAGGCTCTGATTATAGAAAATAGGATACAACTCCAGCCACATTATGTCGGCTTCCAACTGGGAAACCTGTGGGGCGAGTCTATAGAATACGCAAACCAAATCGGAAGCCTCAACGGACACCAGATGAGTGTTGACCCAGATGGCGTCATCCGACTTGTGGTGGCGCATAACGACCCAGGTATCCCCAACTGGCTAGACACCAGCGGCCATCGTGAGGGCTTTATGGCACCGCGCTGGGCCTATAGTGAAACGCCAGACCCAGAACAGTGGCCGAGCATTACACTCAAAAAGGTACCTTTTAAAGACATTCGCGCTCATCTGCCTGTATCAACGGCTGTTGTCACCCAAGAACAACGTAAAGAACAAATAACGATACGGCAGCGCCACGTTCAAAGGCGTTTCCGGGCCTTCTGACCGCGGCGCTCGAAAAGCCGCTGCTGTGATCGAGTAGCTGACGGCGAGAGAGTTCCAGACCAATGCCGTCGGATAACACCCGGTCCAAAACCACTAATGACGGACGCTGATCAACAATCGGCTGGCAGGCTTGCTGTATGTCTATGTCTATGTCTATGTCTATGTCTATGTCTATGTCTATGTCTATGGCTTTGATATAGCCGAAGTCCGCAGCTTCCAGAACCAGTCGCAACATATCCCTGATGGCTCATTAATGATCAACAATGAACGGCGTCGGCATGCTCTTAAGCTTAAATACTCTCTCAACAGTAGGCGCAATTGGGTGGTGGAATTATGACAGCTTGTGGCATCTGCGAAAAAACACAAATGAGGCGGGCTGAAGCAGTCGGCTATTCACGCGCTCAAGGCGTCCTATCGTAGGCTGGCGTTAATATTCACCAACATTTTATTGCCGGGGCACAAATCGGCCTCATCCAACTGGTTTAACGGCCTCTGGGATGTTTCTAGCACTTCATGCAGATCGCGGGAATCCTCATTAATATAGATGAGGCCGGTTAGAATGCTTCCCGAATCGCGATGATCTTCCAGAGCGGCAACCGCCGAACGCCGATCAAACGGATTGAGTGACTCGTCGGCTTTATAAAGACGCAGCGAGGACCCATCGTGCAAAGTCACGTCGTGACTGGAACCTGGCTGGTAATGGGCCGTAATTTCTTTGTGCATGGGAACAAAATCAATGGTTCCAGTCGCCTCTGAATGCTCACGCACAAACTCGTAGCTTTTAGTGGACTGCGGATTATTATTAAATGTGACGCAGGGTGAGATTACGTCGATAATGGCAAAGCCTCGATGAGACATGGCGGCCTTAATTAATGGCAACAGCTGCTCCTTGTCGCCAGAAAAACTACGCGCAACAAAAGTCGCGCCCATTTGCAGAGCGGTACCGCACAAATCAATAGCACTGTAAATATTAGGGTCACCCTTTTTGCTAGCAGAACCTCTATCGGCCGTCGCTGAATCCTGCCCCTTGGTTAGGCCGTAGCACCCATTGTTCATCACAATATAGACCATATTAAGATTACGCCTCGCCACGTGCGCGAACTGTCCCATACCGATCGATGCTGTATCACCATCTCCGGACACACCCAGATAAATGAGGTCTCTGTTAGCCAAAGCTGCGCCGGTTACCACCGATGGCATGCGGCCGTGGACTGAGTTAAAGCCATGTGATTTCCCCAGGAAGTATGCCGGCGTCTTGGACGAGCATCCGATACCCGAAAGCTTTGCTATTTTGTGTGGTTCAATGGACAGCTCATGACAGGCCCTTACAATCGATCCGCTAATAGAATCATGCCCACAGCCAGCACAGAGGGTGGAGATAGTTCCCTCATAATCTGCTTTGGTATAGCCTAAATCATTCAGCGGTAAATCTGGATGACGAAATTTCGGCACCTGATAACTCATAAAGACTCTCCCGCGCGAACCCACGTAATATTACGATGTAAAGGCAAAACGTTGTCGCCCTTGAGGTGCTTCTTGATCTGCTTGCCTATATTGCGCGCACTAATCGGCGTGCCATCAAAACACAGCACGGACTTCAACTTATCAGGCCCAAACTCGAATTCAGCCATCAGTAATGTACGTAACTGTGCGTCACGATTCTGCTCAACCACGAAAACTTCCCTGTGCCGCTCAATGTACTCTTGGACTTCATGGTTGAACGGAAAGGCTCTAACCCTCATCGCGTTCAGGTAAATCCCTTCAGAGGCTAAATTATCCAGCGCTTCAAGGCTGGCCTCTTCACTGGTGCCAAAATACAGCACAGCGGTTTCGGTTTGCCTGCCGCACTCGACCGTAATCGGTGCCGGGACATGCTCATTAATCGTGTCCCACTTGCGCAACAGGCGTAACATGTTCGCTTCGTACTCTTCGCCCTTTTCCGTATAGACAGCGTACTCATTGCGAGATGTGCCTCGGGTAAAGAAGGCTCCTTTCGTTGGGTGAGTCCCGGGATACGTGCGATAACAAATGGCATCTCCATCGACGTCTAGATAGCGACCAAACTCCATACCCTCTTCCAGCTGTTGTGCCGTCATCACTTTGCCACGATCGTATTTTCTCGCATCATCCCAGGCCAGAGGCTCTGACATATTATCGTTCATGCCAAGGTCCAGATCCGTCATCAGGATGATGGGCGTTTGCAGTCTTTCCGCCAAATCAAACGACAAGGCACCAAAGTCAAAACACTCCTTGGGCGTCGAAGGAAATAATAGAACCTGCTTTGTGTCACCGTGCGAAGCATAGGCGCATGCCAAAATATCTGATTGCTGTGTTCGTGTTGGCATTCCAGTAGAGGGACCCGCCCGCTGAACATTAAATAAAACGGTAGGTATCTCGGCAAAATAGGCTAAGCCCAGAAACTCGCCCATCAGCGAGATGCCTGGACCTGACGTTGCGGTGAAAGAACGCGCGCCATTCCAACTCGCCCCAATGACCATGCCAATAGCGGACAACTCGTCCTCAGCCTGCACGATCGCATAATTGCATCTACCCGTCCCTGCATCAATCCTCACACGCTTAGCATATTTTTCAAACGCATCGACAACAGAAGTAGACGGGGTTATCGGATACCAAGCCGCCACTGTTGCGCCACCATACAGTGCGCCGAGACCCAACGCTGTGTTGCCATCTAAAAGTATTTTGTCTCCCACCTTGTCGCTCTTTTCCACGCGAATACTAAGTGGGCACTCTACGTTAGCCTGAGCGTAATGGTATCCCAGCTCCAAAGCATGAATATTGGGCAGCACTAAGTTTTTCTTCCCTTTGAACTGATCCTCTAAAAGACCCGTTAGCACTTTAAAGTCAATATCAAGCAACGCAGCCAGTGCGCCGACATAAATAACATTCTTGAACAACTGTCGCTGCCGAGGATCCTCATAGTTTTCATTGCAAAGGCGGCTAAGAGGCAGTCCGACTATAGTGATATCATCGCGCCATAGACGCAGATCAAGCGGCTTGGTGTCGTCGTAGACGAAATAACCGCCGGGTAACACTTCCCGAATATCGTCCGCCATGCTCTGCGGGTTCACAGAAAGTGCAATATCAATGCCGCCTCTGCGACCAAGATAGCCTTTATCGTTGACCCGAACCTCGTACCATGTGGGCAGGCCCTGAATATTTGAGGGAAAGATATTTTTGGGAGACACGGGTATGCCCATACGAAATAGGGCCTTAGCAAACAGATTATTGGCGCTGGCCGACCCTGTACCGTTAACATTAGCAAACTTGATTACGAAGTCATTGACCGACTCAATAGGCTTCATTGTTACTGGCCCGCCTGACTGACATTATAGAGAAACTTTTGCATATCCCAGGCCGTTGTTGGGCAGCGTTCCGCGCACAGGCCACAGTGCAGACAAACGTTCTCATCCTTCACCATCACCCGCATAGTCGGCAAATCTGCTGATATATACAGATCCTGTGTCAGCTCAGGGGCCGGCGCTTCGAGACGACCACGCAAGTCGTCTTCTGAACCATTGGTCGTAAAGCTAATGCAATCGGTTGGGCAGATATCGATACAGGCGTCGCACTCAATGCAACGCAACTCATCAAACACGGTCTGCACATCGCAGTTCAAACAACGCTCTGCTTCCTTAAACCCCGTGCTAATGTCAAACCCCAGTTCGACCTCGACTTTTCGGTCTTTCAGCGTTTTCTGCAAAGGCGCTAGCGGCACAATATAACGCTGGTCGTTTTCGACAGCATTGTCGTAGCTCCACTCGTGCACACCCATTTTCTGGCTGGCCAAGGTGACATGGGGAGGCGGCCTTTGGGCCACATCTTCACCTCGACAAAACAAATCAATACTGACCGCAGCCTGATGCCCATGCGCAACAGCAGTAATAATATTTTCTGGCCCAAAGGCGGAGTCGCCACCAAAGAATACCGTTTTATTCGTGGACTGAAACGTCGCCTTGTCTACCAACGGCATGTCCCATTTGTCAAACTCGATGCCGAGATCACGCTCTATCCACGGAAAGGAATTTTCCTGTCCGATAGCCATCAGCACGTCATCCGCTTCCATGAAGACGAGACCATCCTGAATTGGAATCAATGTGCGATTGCCCTCTTCGTCGTACTTCGCCTCAACCTTCTCAAAGTTCATACCCTTGAGTTTACCTTCCTCAACCACGAACTCTCGAGGCACATGGTTGTTGTAAATAGGAATGCCCTCATGCGCTGCATCAGCTTTTTCCCACGGAGACGCTTTCATATCTTCGAACGGGCTACGGACTACCACCCGCACATCCTCTCCACCCATCCGCCGAGACGTCCTGCAGCAGTCCATTGCCGTATTACCGCCACCAAGAACCAACACCCGCTTACCAATACTGCGCGTGTGCTCGAATGCCACGCTGGACAACCAATCAATGCCCAGATAGACATTTGCCATGGCATCCTCGAGACCCGGCAAGTTGAGTCCTTTGCCCCGTGGAGCACCTGTGCCCACAAATACCGCGTCATAACTCTTACTCAATATTTCCTTGAGGCTGTCCACTTCAACATTAAATGTTGTGGTGACACCCATATTGAGGATGTAGTTTACTTCCTCGTCCAACACATCTACTGGTAGACGAAAAGTCGGAATCTGACTGCGCATCATCCCGCCACCGGCAAACTGGTTATCATATATATCGATGCTATATCCAAGCGGCGCAAGATCGCGAGCCACCGTGAGTGATGCAGGACCGGCACCAATAAGTGCAATGCGCTTACCGTTTTTCTTGCGGGGGATAGTAGGTAACCGATCAGTAATATCGTCCTTGTTATCGGCCGCCACACGTTTCAAGCGACAGATTGCTACGGGTTCTTCCTCCACGCGGACACGGCGACAAGCGGGCTCGCAGGGGCGATCACAGGTGCGCCCCAAAATCCCGGGAAACACATTAGAACGCCAATTGACCATGTAAGCATCGGTGTACCGCTCTGCAGCGATCAAACGGATGTACTCCGGCACTGGGGTATGGGCCGGGCAGGCATGCTGGCAATCCACAACCTTGTGAAAATATTCAGGGTTCTTGATATCAGTTGGTTTCACAGGCGCTGCTCATTATTAGTATAGTGGTTGGGACTTGTGGGGCATGTATCGAACACAGCCCCGCTGCAAAGCCTATGAGAGTGTGGCACATATAAAGTGGTTTTTCATTAACGCAACGTTCAAAATAATGTTATTTTTCCGACACTTAGGTGTTATTTTTGCGATCGGTTTTTTATCTTAAACTAGTTTTTCATGTGATCTTCTAAAACCAGCCGAACCAGCCGCCACTGCGCTGCAGCTCCTCTTCACACCCAAGCAACTGTGTTTGGTATGTGCTCGCTTTGGCACTGACTTTCGTCGCTACATTCATCAACCATTGCTTTTTAAGGTAGGTCCCACGGCTGTAGCCACCATGTCCCTCGTGATACGCCAAATACAGCGCATAGGTGTTGGTCAGCGATATCCCATTCCGCTGCAAAGACTTTCGGTTATACCAGCCTATAAAATCGATAGCATCAGAAAAATCGTCGCGGTCCGCGCCAAATCGCCCAGCGTCGCGCTCATAGTCGTCCCACGTTGTCGTTTTTGCCTGACTATAGCCGTAAGCGGTGGATGGCCGAAACCAAGGTATAAACCCTAAAATTTTCCTGCGCGGGGGCTGCGCATCATGTTGAAATTTTGATTCCTGATACATAATCGCCATCATCACAGGAATAGGGCTACCCCACTCGTCCCTCGAGTCTGCAGCGTCGTCGTACCAGTCATCTTTTTCGCGAAAGATCGCGCAGACATTATTGACGTCTCGAGGAGGACTAGTGGAACAGGCGCTCACCGCCGCCAGCACCGCAACTAACACAAAACATCGCCCTACGCTGTTCAAAGCTGAATCCCCTGAGCCACAAGCAGCGCGAGCAGGGATTCCTCGTCGACAACGTCTATGCCCAACGCTTCCGCTTTCGCTAATTTCGAACCTGCGCCCGGCCCTGCAACAACGCATGTCGTTTTAACGGACACGGTGCCAGCAACCTTTGCGCCCAGCGTCTGCAGATAGGCTTTAGCATCGTCGCGCCCCAGCGTCTCCAACTTCCCAGTGACAACCCAGGTTTGACCGGCCAGTGGCTGATCCCGCTCAGGCGCGCACTCAATGTCAGGCCAGCCCACTCCGGCATCACATAACGATCTGACCATTTCTAAACTGGATAGCGAGTCGAAAAACTGGCGCAGGTGGTCAGCAACAATCGGGCCAACATCATCGACGTCAAGAAGTTGTCGCTCCGACGAGGCCAAAAGTGCCGGCCAGCTTCCGAAATGACGCGCCAAACTCAGGGCAGTCGCCTCTCCCACCTCACGAATCCCCAGCGCAAAAATAAACCGCGGCAACGTAGTCCGTTTACTGTCCTGCAGTGCCGCCAAAATATTGTCCGCTGACTTTTCCCCCATACGATCCAGCTTCAGTAAACGCTCCTTAGACAGCGTGTAGAGTTCAGCAACATTGCTCACTAAACCTTCATCTACCAGCTGCTCAACAAGTTTGTCACCAAGTCCTTCGACATTTAACGCCCGGCGCGACGCAAAATGTTTTATGGCGGCTTTCTGTTGCGCGGCACAGATCAGGCCGCCCATACAACGCAGAGCAGCTTCACCCTCCTCACGTTCCACTGCAGATTGACAAACGGGACAATGCTCTGGAAAAATCACACGCCGAAAATGGGGCAAACGATACTCGATCACTACAGAAACCACCTGCGGGATGACATCGCCGGCCCGGCGCACTATCACGGTATCTCCTATCCTCACATCGAGACGATCAACTTCATCGCGATTGTGCAAAGTGGCATTACTGACGGTAACACCACCGACAAATACCGGCTCCAATCTCGCCACCGGCGTAATCACTCCAGTACGCCCCACCTGAAACTCAACATCCAGCAACCGAGTCACCTCCTCCTGTGCCGGAAACTTTCGCGCGATGGCCCACCGGGGTGCACGTGAGACAAAACCCAATTGTTCCTGCAGCTGAAATTCATTTACTTTGAATACAATCCCATCGATATCGTAAGGGAGACTGTCTCGCCGCGCAGACAGCGACTCATAATAATCGTTGCAGGCCTCAATACCCTGCACCACAGCGGACTCTGAGTTAATCCTAAACCCCCAATCCTGCAGACGCTCTAACACTCGAGCTTGCTGGTCCGGCAGGCTACCGCCTTTTACCAACCCAACACTGTAGCAACACATCTCGAGCGGACGCTCTGCGGTAATGCGCGGATCCAGCTGCCGAAGACTGCCAGCAGCAGCATTGCGCGGATTTACGAAGGTCTTTTCGCCACGCTCGCGCGCTCGATTATTGAGTCGTTCGAAGCCCGCTTTGGGCATGTAAATTTCGCCACGCACTTCAAGCATTTCAGGGTAACCCTTCCCACGTAAACTTAAAGGAATGGAACGAATGGTACGGACATTCTGCGTAATATCTTCACCGGTTGCGCCATCACCACGAGTTGCACCGCGCTGCAACACGCCTCCACGATAGAGCAGACTAACGGCTATTCCATCGAGTTTCGGCTCGCACGCAAATTCCAGAGGCCCGGTAACGTCTGCGAGTCGATCCAGTGATCGCCGATTAAAATCCTGCATATCCTGATCATTGAAGGCATTGTCCAAAGACAACATAGGGACATCGTGTGTCACCTGTCCGAACTGAGCTAGGGGTTGCCCACCCACCCGCTGGGAGGGGGAGTCGGGGCGCAACCAGTGCGGGTTCTGTGTCTCTAACTCGACCAGGCGTTGCATCGAGCGGTCATACTCAGCGTCAGGCACCGTAGGATGATCCAAGACGTAGTACTGGTGATTCCAGCTATCAATTTTTCCTAGCAGAGATTCGAGTTCCTGCAAGAGATCCGCAACTGGCATAATAGAAGTTAGTCAGCCTTGGCCAGCAAGCGCAGCTCCAGATCACGAATTTTTTGTCTACTATGCTCCATCGTCTGCTTGCTTATGACACTGCGAGATTCGTCGAGAACATCAGCATCAAGATTGCGAGCAACGGTTTTTGCAGTCTCCAACATATAATCAAACGCCTGCATCTTATCTTCCGGCCCCGGCAAAGTCATGAAGAATACCAGACCGGGGGTCGCCATATCGGCCATATTATCAATATCAAACACGCCAGGCTGCATCATGTTAGTCACGCTGAACTGAACCGCGCCACGCCCAGCCTCAAGTTCATGACGATGGAAGAAACCCATGTCGCCGAAGCGCAGATCGCAAGCCAGTAAGATATGTAATATATCGCCGCCATGAAAGCCCTGCTTATTTCGGGCCACCACGTTGAACATAAATACTTCCGGTTGTTCCTGACTGACAAGTCTGCGCGGAGCAGGCTCCGACTTAACACTCTCTGACGCACTCTCTGTCGACCCTAATCCGTCTAGCCAGTCGATATCTTCGATGTCACCGTCGGGAGCCACAGACATTATTCCGGCAACCAGTTCATCACGTTCTGCGGGGGACTCATCCGACGCGACCCCATAACCCGTGGCGCGCAGTATATCACCCCTGTCTACAACTCTGGCGCCACCATTTGGCAGCTCGCCGAACATTGAAAAATCCTGCTCGGGCGCAACCGGCAACTCTTCACTGTCGACCAGATTCATTTTGACCTCGGCGGCCCTATCACGGCGAATCCGCCGCCAAGCATCTAACAATACAGCCGCTATCAGCAGAACACCAATAACCACCATCCAGTCACGTATTGTTAAATCCATCGCTCCCATTTCCGCTCTATTGCTCTACCTAATCAACTGGCCGCTAAGGCCGCTGCTGCTTCCACGTCAACCGACACCAACCTAGAAACCCCTGGCTCATGCATCGTCACACCCATCAATTGATCGGCAAACTCCATAGAAATTTTATTGTGAGTAATAAAGATGAATTGCACCTTCTCCGACATCTCTTTTACCAGACGAGCATAGCGTCCGGTATTGGCATCATCCAGCGGCGCATCGACCTCGTCCAGAATACAAAAAGGTGCGGGATTCAGTTGAAAAATTGAAAACACCAATGCAATGGCGGTCAATGCTTTCTCTCCGCCGGACAACAGATGGATGGTCGCATTCTTTTTGCCCGGCGGTCTTGCCATAATAGAGATTCCGGTATCGAGCAAATCATCACCTGTCATTTCCAGGTAGGCACTGCCCCCACCGAAAACTCGCGGAAATAATTCCTGCAGTCCAGTGTTCACTTTCTCAAAAGTCTCGCGGAAGCGGTTGCGCGTTTCCTTGTCAATTTTACGAATCGCGGACTCCAAAGTATCCAGTGCAGACATCAGATCTTCGTTTTGAGCATCCAGATAGCTTTTGCGTTCCGACTGTAAGTTATATTCATCAATAGCGGCGAGATTGATAGGGCCCAGACGAACGATACGATTCGCCACGCGTTCTAAAGAGCGCTGCCATTCGGGCTCATTGGCGCCGTCGGGCATAGTGCTTAACACCTCTTCAATGTCGTGCTTACCCTCTATCAACTGCTTATTAATGCTGTTGCGCTCGACCTGCAATGTCTGGCTCGCTATGCGCTGTCGCTCCAGGTCACCGCGCACTGTTTCTGCACGCTGCTCAATGGCCGCACGCTGCTGCTCCGCCTGTCGCAACTGGTGTTCCATTTCTGCAACCAGCTGTCGCGCAGCAGTCAACTCAGCCTCCGCTAACAGCCTTAGCTCCAATTGCTGCTCAAGATCAGCACGCAAAGTTTCTAGTGGGCTGTCATTCTCGCTGAGCGCCAGCGTAAGGCTGTCCTGACGTTCATGCAATTGTGTCACTTGGCCGTCCGTGCGCTCGATAGATTCTTGCATCGCTCTAAGCTGTGTTGCCAGCGACTGATAACGCATCGCCACCTGATGGGCACCGTCCTTATCCTGCCGCGCAGTCTGCCGCGCACTGTCAAGGGCTGAGCGCGTCTGATCCCGAGTGGACAGCAATTCCTCGCGTCGCTGGGAATCTGCCTCCATACACTCAATGGCCTCAGCCAGTATACGTCTGGCCTCAGCAACAGATTCCTGTTCGCCACGGAACTGCAGTTTTGCTTCTTCGATCTCTGAGTTAACCCGTTCGCTGCGCAGTTTGATCTGTTCAGCCTTCGCCTGATTAGCAGATACAAGGGCGCTGATCTCAGACTGCTGGCGTGTGGTTGCCTGCATTGCGTGCTGCTCCTGCAGCCGCTCTTCCTCAAACTTTTTCAACGCGTCCTCAGTGTCCTGCAAATTGGCCGTCAACTGAGCCTCATGCTGCTGCTCGGCCTCAAGGTCCACTAGCAACGCCTCCAACTCCTCTCGCCGACGAATAACGCCACCGTCACCATTGGACGAACGTGCAACCCGCAACCAATTACGGCCGACCCAGATACCGTCACGCGTAATAATTGATTCATGCGCAGCCAATGACGCCCGTTGTTGCATCGCTTGACCCAAATCATCTGCTGCGTGCACGCCGGCCAGTAAGGAGTCTGCGCGACCCTCACTGTGAACTTTCGATGCAAGATATCCCGCTGCAGGTATCTCACCAGCGCCAGATTCTACAAGCACTAATCTACCCTGCTCCAAATTGTCCAAATAGTCCCCGAGCTTGCCGATATCGTCAACGCACACTGCCTGCAAATAATCGCCCAGTACCGTTTCAACCGCCATCTGCCAGCCGTCATCGACCTGCATCAGCTCCAACAGTCGTGATGTCTCCGCCAATTGCCGCGCCTGCAGCCACTCCCCAACACCCTCGCTGCCGTCTTCCATTGCAGCCTGCTGCAGGGCTTCCAGCGATGCTCGACGACCCCGCATTTGCTGCAACCCTGACCGCACCTGATTAAGCTCAGATGACAGTTGGGTACGATTATCCCTAGTGGCAGCTACTGTCTCGACCAAGGACTCACTCCGTTGCTCGTGCTCCGCCATTGCCAGCTCAATCTCTGCCAACTGATCTGACAGGCTCTGCACCTTCGCATCTGGGGGGCTTGCTGCCAGCGCACTTTTTTCTCCCTGTAGCTGTTCGGTTCTCTCCTGCAAACGCTGCAACACCTGCTCTACATGCACAATGCGAGACTGCTGGACTTCCGCCTGCTGGCGCGGCCCAGCCGCGTGCTGGTTAAATTCATCCCATTGTTGCTGCCAGCCATGCATCTCTTCTTCGGCTTCTACAAGCGCTTGCGCTGAAGCCTCTTCGAGAGCCTGCAGCAATTCCATGTTTGGGGTCAACACCAGCATTTCGCTCTGCCAGTCAGCCAGTTTGGCTCTGTCATCTCCCAAATGACTCTCTGACTCTGACAGGTTCGCTACCGTTTGCTGCAGATCGTCACTGAGCTGCTGGCCCCGCTCCTGCTGATGCTTAATGGTCTGCTCAATGCGCGCCACTTCGGAGCCCAGTTGGTAGTAAGTCGCCTGCACACTATTAAAGGCGTCAGTGCGATCCGTGTGATCTACCCTAAACTGCTCTATGGCCGTATCCACATGCTGATGTTCTGTATGGACAGACTCCAGCTTCACCTCCAATTCACCCACCGACTGAGAGGCGGCTTTAATCTGGACATCAAGGGCTTGGCATTGAAGCGCCAGCAACTGGGATTTTAAGGTGCGTTCTTCTGCTTTGCACTCAGTGTACTTCTCTGCCGCCATTGCTTGGCGCTGCAAATTTTGCAGCTGCCGCTCTAACTCATCACGGATATCGGTGAGGCGCTCAAGATTTTCGTGCGTGCGCCGCATTCGACTCTCTGTTTCTTTGCGGCGCTCTTTGTACTTGGATATACCGGCCGCTTCTTCAATAAAAACTCGCAGCTCTTCCGGCTTAGACTCTATTAGACGACTGATCATGCCCTGTTCAATGATGGCGTAACTTCTCGGCCCCAGGCCTGTTCCTAAAAATATATCAGTGATATCCCTCCGCCGACAACGCGTACCGTTGAGAAAGTATTCTGACTGTCCCTCGCGGGTGACTAGCCGGCGAGTCGAGATCTCTGCGTAGCTCGCATACTCACCGCCGACCCGGCCTTCACTATTATCGAACACCAGTTCAATCGTCGCCTGCCCTACTGGCTGGCGGTTAACAGAGCCGTTAAAGATGACATCCGCCATCGACTCGCCGCGCAGATTTTTGGCCGAACTCTCGCCCATAACCCAACGCACGGCATCAATAATATTGGATTTACCGCAGCCATTGGGGCCTACGACAGCACACATGTTACTGGGGAAATTCACCGTAGTGGGGTCGACGAAGGACTTGAACCCCGCTAACTTGATAGACTTTAGTCTCATATCGCCTTAAGTAGCCTATGTAACGTTATGTTTTTTATAGGTTTATTCTGTTTTTTGTGCAGAATCAGTAAGAACTCAAGCACAACATATAGTGTATATACTTTCGCTGAACAACACTATGCCTGTATTGGAGAAATACAAAAATTCGTTTTTGGGCGCAGGCAAGAACGCCAGAGCCTGTACAGACGAAGAGATTTAAGGCGTATTCTGCACCAGCACAATAGACAGAGGACTATCATCGACGCTGGGGGTTACCGGCCCTGCCTGGCCAAGCCAACGGGCATTTGCCTCCCCGGGACGACCATCGGGAGAAACCTGCACCGCGACGATGACAGACGACGCTGTAGAGAGTTTCTGGCCCGCCATAGAGTTGCTGTCATCTAGCCGTAAAGTCACCGGTAGTTGCGCGCCCGTCAAACGCTGAACCGCAATCGGCATGCGGCTTTGCGAGTCTGCATTGCGCGCCAAAATAAACACCGTATCTGCGGGGTCGATAGTGGCGCCCGCTGGAACAGCAACGCTTACGGTAACGCCGGCACCCGTCACCACTGCCGGCTCTGCAAGCGCCACAACATCCGGCGAACTGCCTTCGGGAGCTGATGCAGCAAGTTGCTGACGCGAAGCGCTCAGCATCTGCTCGATCATCTGTCGGCTATCAGAGTTCGGTGATTCCAGCGCCAACAAGCGCGTCCAATAACCCATCGAAGCGTCATACTGCTGTTCTTCGAAGGCCGCCATGCCCAGCAGACCCAGTGCGGTGCGCTGCCGCGCGTCTGCAGCAAGCGCCTGTTCTGCCCGCAATCGAGCGGTCGCAGTCAATGTGCGGCCCGCGGCGAGGTACTCGGCCTGCGCAGCGTATGCAAGCGCCTGGGGATCGTCTGGCTCAGCCTGCACCAGCGCAGCATAGTATTCCAGCGCCCGCGCATAATCTTCCTGTCCCATGTAATAGCGGCCCAACAGCGACACATAGTGAAGGTTCTCTGGGCGCTGCAGGGAGCGTGCCTCAACATCGGCGATGAGATCGCTCATCTCCGCGGGGGTCATGTCCTCCTGCACATTTTGCAACCGCTGTGCGATCTCAACATCTTGAACAGCGCCAAACATGAAATACAAGACACTGGCCAGAAGCGCCACTAGGGGCAGAAATATCCATACAGGAAAGGACTGCGCTGATGCCACATTCATAGGCGCGCGAAGATGCTCATCTTCAAGCAGACGCAGACGCGCGTCTTCGTCCAGTGCGTCATTACCTTCCGCCGCTAACTCCAGCCGCCGCAATCGGAACCATTCGAGATTAGCACTATCCAGATCTGCCTCGGTACTCCCGGATCGCGCTCGAGGAAAGAGATAAAAGACACTGCTGAGAAGCACCAAACCCGCGCAGGCCACAATAAAAGTTGTCACGAATCCCGCTCCACTTTATTCAACAAGGACGCCAGTCGCGCCTGCTCCTCAGCGCTCAATGAAGCGACACCGGCAGTCGTCGCCCTTGACTTCGAACGCAGCGTCAGCAGCAGCACTCCAAAGGCCGCCAACAACAGCAGCGCGGGGGCGAGCCAGAGGATTATAGACACGCCCCCAAAGCTGGGCCGATAGCGGACGAACTCTCCATAGCGCGCCACCATATGATCAAGAATCTCATCATCAGACTCACCCGCTTCCAATTGCTGATGCAATAGTTTGCGCAAATCTTGTGAAATGGGCGCATTGGAATCCGCGATATTCTGATTCTGGCACTTGGGGCAACGCAACTCCTGGGTCAAACTCTGGTAGCGCACTTCCAATTCGGGGTCACTAAAATCGTACGTTTCAATTAGGGCCAGGGCCGGAGCCGCAAACATCGCCACAGCAATAACAAGCAACAGCGACGTGCGATTCATTGCGTGTCGTTCTCCTCTGTTAGAGTCTGGTACAGAGGCTCGAGCAGCGCGCTCCATACGCCCTCATCGACCACGCCAACGTGGCGATATCGAATCACACCTGTCGCATCAACGAGGTATGTTTCGGGTGCGCCGTAAACGCCCAAGTCAAGTCCCAGTGTTCCGTCACGATCCGCAATGTTAAACCTATAAGGATTTCCGAGTTCGTCCAACCAACGCTGGGCATCGGCATCGTTATCCTTATAGTTCAGGCCAAATAACGGAACCCCCTGTTGAGAAAGCTGATTCAAATAAGGATGTTCCACGCGACACGCGACACACCAGGTAGCCCAGACATTGACGAGTGAGACCTGACCTTCAAGGTCTGCCTGAGATAGCGGCCTGCTCTGACCTAAACCGGTCAGATTGAAGGCAGGGAAAGGTCGGTCAATCAGTGCTGAGGGCATTTCACTAGGATCAAGGCTCAGCCCTCGGAACAGCGTGATAGCCAGCATTGCAAATAGAATCAGCGGTAAAAAAAGCTTCAGTCTAGGCGCCATGCAGAGCAGCCTCGTTACCCGCAGCCACTGGAGCGCGCTGGGTTCGATAGCGCTTATCTAATACCGACGTAAAAGCTCCCACAGCCATAAAGATTGCACCCAACCACATCCAGCGCACCAAGGGCTTGTAATGCAGACGCATAGCCCATGCGCCGTCACTGCCAATAGGCTCTCCCATCGCAACGTACAGATCTCTGAATAAGCCTGGATCAATAGCGGCTTCCGTCATCATTGACCCTGTGGCGAGGTAGCGCCGCTTCTGCGGCAACATGCTCGCCACAATGACGTTGTCACGTGACACTTCTAAGCGCGCCTCATCTGCTATAAAGTTTGGCCCACGCACCTGCGTTACTTCGACGAATCTAAATTCATAGCCCGCGAGCTCCTGCGTATCACCGGGGCTCATTCTAAGATCGCGTTCAACCGAGTACTGACTGGTCGCGACAACGCCTGTTACACACGCCGCGAATCCGAGGTGCGCAATCAACATGCCACAGTAACCCGGTGTCAATCGGCGCAAACCGCGAGCGGGGCTTGAGGCATTACGCAACCGTCGCCACACGTCCTGCGCCAGTCCCAACACCAACCAAGAAGACAACAATACCGCCAATGCAACCCAAATATTATAGGGCGCATGCAGCAATGGAAATGTAAATCCGCACACAATCGCAACCACGGCAGGAAGCATCAACTCTTTGCGCCAACGGGCAACGTCATCGCCTTTCCAACGCGACACTGGGCCAATCCCCATGAACGGCACCAGTAAGACCATCAACGGCACAAAAACAGCATTAAAATACGGCGGCCCGACAGAGACCTTACCCATGCCTAGCCCGTCCACAATCAGCGGAAAGAGCGTGCCAAACAGCACCGTGAGAGTGGCCACTAAAAACACGACGTTATTGCACAGCAAAAGGCTTTCTCTGGAGACCCAGGCGAAAGTAACCCTACTACTTACTGCCGGTGCCCGAACCGCGTAGAGCGTCAAAGAGCCGCCCACCACGAGTGCCAGGAATACCAGAATAAACATCCCCCTGGCAGGATCGGTGGCAAACGCGTGCACTGACGTCAACACACCAGAGCGCACCAAAAAAGTGCCAAGTAGACTCAGCGAAAAAGCAAAAATAGCCAGCAGCACAGTCCAACTTTTGAACAGACCGCGCTTATCCGTTGCTGCGAGTGAATGGATTAGCGCGGTGCCTGCTAGCCAGGGCATGAATGAAGCATTCTCGACCGGGTCCCAGAACCACCAACCACCCCAGCCTAGTTCATAATATGCCCACCAGCTTCCTAACATAATGCCCAGACTGAGAAAGCCCCAAGCTATGTTAGTCCAGGGCCTTGACCAGCGCGCCCAGGATGCATCCAGCCTGCCGCCCAACAGCGCGGCAATAGCGAAAGCAAAAGCCACAGAAAACCCTACATAGCCCATGTAAAGCAGCGGTGGGTGAATAATCAGCCCGGGGTCCTGCAACAAGGGGTTCAGGTCGCCACCGTCGTCGGGTATGCCAGGCAAAAGACGGGCAAAAGGATTCGACGTCACCAAAGAGAAGGATAAAAAACCAACCCCAATAGCGCCCATAACCGACAAAACCCGCGACAACACCAGCAGCGGCAACTGCGGACTAAATAGCGCCACGGCGGCCGTCCACAATGCAAGAATCAGCGCCCACAACATGAGAGAGCCCTCGTGATTGCCCCACACCGCGGCGAACTTGTAGATCGGGGGCAACAGACTGTTACTGTGGGCCGCAACAAGCGCTACCGAAAAGTCATCCTGCAGAAATGCGCTGGCCAGGCAACCAAAGCTAATCCCTACAAAGACGAATATGCCTATAGCCAGCGTCGGCGCCAGCGACATGGCGACCGCATTGCCGCGCCAAGCGCCCCAAGCGGGCACAGTGGCGAGCATTAGCGTGAGACAAAACGCAATAATAAGGGCAAAATGCCCGATTTCAGGCATCATTTCGTTTTGCCTTTTTTGTCATAGCCAGAATTTTCCAACGCATACGCAACCTCAGGGGGCATATAATTTTCATCGTGCTTGGCCAAAATTTCAGTTGCCTGCAGCACACCTTCGTCACTCAACACGCCGGAGGCGACGGCGCCCTGCCCCTCGCCAAAGAGATCTGGCAAGATACCGCTGTACACAACAGGGACCGAGGCTTGATAGTCAGTCAATGTAAAACTTATCGCCAAACTGTCGTCCGCACGCAGCAAACTGCCTTCTTCAACCATGCCACCTACCCGAATAGACTGACCGATTGGGGCCTCACCCGAAACAACCTCTGTGGGCGGGTAAAACAGGTTGATGTTGCCACGCAGGGCATAGGTGATCAGCCCGATCGCTGCGCTTGAAAACAGCGCCACAAACAGCACTAGATACAGTCTTTGTTTTCGCACCGGATGCATTAGCGCTCTCCTTTTGCACCGCTATCAGACGCACTCTGGGCACGTTTAAGCTCGCCCGCTAACTGCCTCAGCACCCGACTGCGGCGCCGCATCGGCGCAATCAGCAAAGCCGTGATAACCACAATAGTAACCAGATAAGCGGGCCATACGTATATGCCGTGTCCATTCATCGTCAGCAACGCCTGAAAACTGTCGAAATACATCAACGCTTGCCCTCTTTGGCTGCGATTTTTTTCACCCACTGGGTGCGCGATTCACGCTGCAGTAACTCAGCGCGCATGTTCATCAATAAGCAGCAGGTGAACAGCGCATAAAACGCCGCGATCATCAGCAGCAATGGATATAACATGCTGGGATCTATGGTGGACTCGCCGGTAAACTTGATTGAAGCGGGCTGATGCAGGCTGTACCACCAGTCTACCGATTTGTAAATAATAGGGATGTTGACCATACCCACCAAGCTCAGCACAGCACACGCTTTGCCGGCGGCTTCCTTGTTGTCGAAGGCCTCGTACAGCGCAATGACACCCAGATATAAAAATAGCAAAATTAACATAGAGGTTATCCGAGCATCCCAGACCCACCAAGTGCCCCAGGTCGGCTTTCCCCAGACCGCCCCAGTGAATAACGCAATGAACGCCAAGGCGGCTCCGACCGGTGCAGCGGCTTTCATCACCACGTCCGCCATCTTGATCCGCCAGATCAGACTCACTGCGCCTGCAATTGCCATCACATAGTATCCCGCCAGCGCCACGACCGCTGCCGGAACATGGACATAAATAATACGGTAGCTATTGCCTTGACGAAAATCCGGCGCGGTAAATAACACGCCCCAAATCATCCCTCCCACTAATGCGATGAGTGTGATTGGAAGCAGCCAGCGCAGTACGACACCGGCGATTGCATACAGCCAAGGCGGCGAGCCAAGCTTATGAAAAAAGGTCCACATATTTGCCCCCCATTATAGCGTCCGCTCGTTACGGAACAAACTAGCATTCAAAATCTGAGGGCACGTTGGCGCCGCGGTATCAAGCATCTATGCTAATCCTCAATCCGGCGGCAATCGCCAGCGGCGCTAAAGCGATGGCCAGGCTCAGCATCGCTCCCAGAATGGCCAGATAGGGGCCTGACGGTGCGCCTGTCACGGCGGCCTGTACCGCAGCACTGCCAAAAATCAGTACTGGCATGTACAGCGGCAAAATCAACAGAGAGATCAACATGCCGCCTCGCTTAAGTCCCACTGTGAGCGCGGCGCCAATACCGCCGAGCAGACTTAGCACAGCGGTGCCCAACAACAAACTGACCACGAGTGTGATCAACGCTGACCCGGGAAGGTTGAGCATTAAGGCAAATACAGGAGACAGCAGCGCCAACAGCAAGCCTGTGGTCAGCCAGTGGGCCGAGATATACGCCAGCGCTGATAGAAATAGAGGCTGCGGCGCCAAAATAAGCTGCTCCAAACTGCCGTCATCAAAATCACTGCGAAAAACCGCGTCAGAGGTCAAAAGGTTCGAAAGCAGTGCGGTAATCCACAGGACGCCAGGCGCGAAACTCGCCAGCTTATCAGGGGCCGGGCCTAAGCCAAGCGGGAACAAGACGATCACCATGGTGAAAAATAGCAGGGGATTAGCGATATCGATGGGGCGACGCATCGCCAATAACAACTGCCGGCGCAATAACAACACACAGAATTGGCCTGTGTGAGGCGCACTCATGCAATGACACCGTGGCGAAGACTAAGGGTGTGCACTTTGCATTTCACCTGCAGCGACTGGTGAGATGTCATCACGACAGCGCCACCGCCATCAACATGCGATGCCAATAGCGACTGCGTTTCGTTCACGCCCTGTTGATCAATCGCGGTAAAGGGTTCATCCAACAGCCATAGGCGCGCGCTGGACAGGAACAAACGAGCGAGATTGACGCGACGGTGCTGTCCCGCCGAAAGCGTATGGCTGGGGACATCCTCATAGCCACACAAACCTACCCGGCCGAGCGCAATATCGATTCGCTCATCACGGTACAGGCCTTCTCCACTCACGTGCCACTGAAGGTTCTCCCGAGGGCTCAACAGCGCCTTAACCGCAGGCTGATGACCTAAGTAAAGCGGCGTCACTGAACGCAGGACTTCGCCTTCAAATCCATATCGCGATAGCCCGCAAAGAATTCGCAGTAGGCTGGTCTTGCCCGCGCCGTTGGGCCCTTCGATATGCCACAGCTGCCCGCCATGCACTTCAACTGAAAGTTCACAAAATAGCTCTCGCCCGCCGCGCACCAGGCCTAGAGACTGGGCCGTCAACAATGGCGTGCCGGCAGCGCTCAATGACACTAGAGGTTCACCATCTGGATACCCGGCACGTGCAAACTGGTATCACGCTCCACACGAAGATGACTAAAATCAAACAACTTACTGTCACCCAATTGCGAGGGGGACACATTGCAAACACTTCGAAATATCGATTCAGTCCGCCCCGGATACTCTTTTTCCCACTGCGCCAACATCTGCTTAACCTGCACGCGCTGCAAATGCTCCTGCGAGCCACACAGGTTGCACGGGATGATGGGGAACTCCTTGAATCCAGCATAGCGCTGCAGATCACTTTCTTTACAGTACGCCAGAGGCCGTATCACAACATTCTGCTTATCGTCGCTAAGCAACTTGGGCGGCATGGCCTTGAGTTTGCCGTTAAAAAACATATTCAAGAATAATGTCTCAACGACATCGTCGCGGTGATGCCCTAAGGCAATTTTTGTAGCGCCAATCTCCTGCGCAAAACCGTAAAGACTGCCTCTGCGCAGTCGCGAACAAAGCCCACAAGTCGTTTTACCCGCTGGCACCAATTCTTTCACAATACTGTAGGTATCTTTTTCCAAGATATAATACGGCACGCCTAGGTCAGACAGATAAGCAGGTAGGACTTCCTCTGGAAACCCCGGCTGCTTTTGATCCATATTCACCGCAATCAGTTCAAAGTCTACGGGTGCGCTCCGGCTTAGGCTGATCAAAACATCCAGCATGGCATAAGAGTCCTTGCCGCCGGAAACACACACCATGACCTTGTCACCCTGCTCGATCATATTGTAATCAGCGATAGCCTTGCCGGCCTTGCTGCGCAAGCGCTTTTTCAGCTTGTCAAATTCGAATTTTTCTTTGCGGGACAGTTCGCGCACAGTGGTCGCCGTTAGTGCTTGATTTGCAGGACATTTTACGTGCTTGAGGTTGCTGGCGTCCAGCACTGACGGCGCCAATTTCACATTGCAGAGTGCACCCCTAATAAAAGCGTTGCAGATAACGGCAACCTGCTCGCCAAGCAAAGGCCGCGGCTGTGTGTGCGCTAGTCCCTCGCAACGGCTATCGCTCCAGAGCCGCGGCATGGTGCTTTTGAGGCTAGACGTGCCGAATAGTATCGTGTGGTTCACAGACGACCTTGTAATTTGCGCGCTTTGCCTCGACAATGTTCGCCGAAAAAATGGTTCGGCCCACTTTTAGCAAGGATAATACTGTTATGAAACAACCTGTTCGAGTGACTGTAACGGGGGCCGCAGGCCAGATTGGCTACGCCCTAGTCTTCCGCATTGCATCCGGCGCCATGTTGGGTGATGACCAACCGGTCATTCTGCAGCTTTTGGATATCGCTCCCGCCATGGAAGCCCTTGATGGCGTGAAGATGGAGCTAGAGGATTGTGCTTTTCCACTATTGGCGGGCACTGTCTGCACTGACGACCCCAATATTGGTTTTAAAGATACAGACTACGCATTGTTGGTCGGTGCTCGTCCACGCGGTCCAGGCATGGAACGAAAGGATTTACTCGAAGCCAATGCTGCAATCTTCTCCGTGCAGGGCAAAGCCATCAACGATCACGCCAGCAGAAATATTAAAGTACTGGTTGTCGGCAACCCTGCCAATACCAATGCATTGATCACTCAGCGTAATGCGCCGGATATCGACCCCCGCAATTTCACGGCCATGACGCGCCTTGATCACAATCGGGCGAAAACCCAAATCGCCCTGAAGACGGGTAAGACTGTCAACGATGTCACCAATATGACTATCTGGGGCAATCACTCCGCCACACAATATCCGGATCTATTCAATGCTAAAGTCAGCGGTGAATCCGCTATCGATCTGGTAGACCAGCAGTGGTATGAAGATGACTTCATCCCGACCGTCCAGCAGCGCGGTGCCGCCATTATTAAAGCCCGCGGTGCCTCTTCGGCCGCTTCTGCTGCAAACGCTGCCAGTGGTCATATGCGTTCTTGGGCGCTTGGCACAGAGGGTGATGATTGGGTATCGATGGGCGTTCAGTCGGACGGATCATACGGGATTGCAGAAGGACTGATTTACTCTTTCCCCTGCCGCTGCACCGACGGCGAATGGCGAATCGTGCCGGACGTCAAGGTGGGAGAGTTCAGTCGCGCCAAGATGTTAGCAACCGAGCAGGAGCTCACAGAAGAACGCGACGCAGTGCAGCATCTATTAACATAGAGGTCGGCTGATAGCACTTGGGGGGTCTAGCAACACGACTCCGGCCCCCTCTTTTGAAGACGCCAGTACTATGAATAAAACCGACACGTCAAAACGTTATCACCACGGCAACCTGAGAGAGGCTTTACTTGACACTGCCATCAAGCAGCTGCGCGAGGTAGGCGTAGAAAATCTCAGCCTGCGTGCACTCGCTCGGGCCGTGGGCGTGTCTCAAACCGCTCCTTATCGACATTTCGAGGATAAAAGCGAATTGCTGGCAGCAATGGCGACCAATGGCTATCGCGATCTCTTGCGCACTCTGCGCGAGACTGGCGATGCCGCCGGCGACTGCCCCAAGGAACAGCTGTTCGCTTTCGCCCACGCCTACGTCGATTACGCGGCGCATAATCCACAGCTGTTTAAACTCATGTTTGGTCCTGCGGTGCAGCCTACTTCAAAATACCCGGACCTACGCAAGGCCAGTCGGGACACTCTGCAGCTGGTGCAAGATATTGTCCAGCGCGGCCTTGATCGCGACATTTTTCGTGACGTAGAGGGCGTCGCCTACATGACGAACGTCGCTTGGGCGAGTATCTATGGTTTGTCCACACTGCTGGTTGATGCCCCTGGGTTGTTTGAACGTCATATCGATCTGAAACGCCAGGTAGATCTAGGGGTTCAAGTTTTTCTGGATGGCATTGGCCGCTAAGCTCTAACGACCAACGCAATCAATCATTAAAGCTCTCGTAAAACCGTCACGGGAGCAACAGAGACGACCTTACGACAGTTAAATACACCCAGACTGCCGATAACAAACGCCCCCGAAAAAATACCCAGAGGCCATATCCAGAGCGTCGGCGTATAACGCATATCCATCACCAGTGTTTGTAAAATATAGACAGACAGCTCCGCCGCTACGGTCGCAAGAAAACCCGCAAACAAACCCAACGTGGCAAACTCGATCAGCAGACTGCCGAGTATCAACCGACGTGATGCGCCCAGCGCACGCAAAATCGCACTTTCGTGCATCCGGGCATCTACGCTTGCCTGCACACCCGCAATCAACACCAATCCGCCTGCTGCCAATATGACCACAAGAACCAAATTGATGGCCGCAGACACCTGGTTGATAATGCCGCGAACCTGCTCGATCACAGCATCCATCTCAATGACAGTCACCGTGGGGAAGCTGCGAATAAAGCGATTTAAAAATGCCTTATCGGCTGCTTCCAGATGAAAACTGGTCATAAAGGTTGACGGGTATGATGCTAACAGCTTGGGTGGAAATACTAAGTAAAAATTGGGCCGCATAGACTGCCAATCTAGCGCGCGAATACTCGTCACCTGCGCCTCAAGTGGCTGCGACCCGACCAAAAATCCAACCGAGTCGCCCACTTCAATCTCCAGCCGTTCAGCGAAACTTTCTTCCAACGAAACCAGGGCCTGGTCAGTACCGCTCGGCCACCACTGCCCCGCAACAAGGCTATTGTCTTTGGGCAATCCATCTGACCAGGTCAACGTGGTCTCTCTCTGACGCTTTTGCTCCTGAACATCCTCAGTGCTAATTAATTCCTCACCGTTGACCGACATAATACGACTTCGAATCATCGGATAAAATGCCTCGCTGGTGATATTTTCCACGCTAAGGAGCTCTTCTATAGGTTGAACATCCTCGGGGCCGATATTCAGCATAAAGTGATTGGGTGCATCGTCGGGCAGTTGAGTCTGCCACTCATCAATCAGCGAAGTCCTTACCAGAAGAAGCACCAACAGCATCATAATCGCCATTGAAAATATTACAACTTGCAGCGCGTTCTCCATCCCGCGTCGCTGTAAACCTGCCAGCGCAAGCCGCCAAATATTCCCTGCACTCATCCCAACCAAACGGCCGCCCTTGAGCAACGTCAGCGCCAAACCGAGCCCAAGCCCAACGGTTACCGCCAGACCCGCGAGCACCGCCAGAGTGAGTTTCCAATCTCCGCTGTACCACCACATCAGTGATACAACTGCCAGTAATCCGATCACATAATCGCTGATCGCTCGACTACCCTCCAAGGGTAAATCCCGGCGCAAAACACGCAGTGGACTCGCCTTACCCAAACGGCGCAGCGGCGGCCAAGCAAAACAAAACAGGCAGGTGATCGACGTTGCCGCGCCGATGGCATACGGTCTTATTCCACTGGACCCTGGCTGTACGGGAAGCTGTTCCGCAAACAACTCAAAAAACACCGCCTGTATCGCGAAACCCAAACCGCACCCCAAGGCAGTGGCGATAAGGCCCAGTAGCAATAAACTGCTGCCGTAAAGGCGATTCACTGTCCCTGACGTCGCGCCCAGACTTTTAATAATTGCCACGTAATCATGATGGCGTTCACTAAAGCGGCGTGCAGCCAACGCGACAGCAACGCCTGCAAGAACAACGGCCAAACTCCCTGCCAGCAATAGAAAACTTTCGGCACGGGCCAGAGCGCTGCTAATACTCGGCTGCCCCTCTTCCACACTGAGCGCCTTTTGGCCGTCTTGTAACTGCGGTTGCAGCCATTGACTGAACGACTGCACCGCCGCTTCTGGTCCGGCGTACAGCTGTCGATACTCGACCCGGCTCCCGAGTTGCACCACCCCTGTTGCAGGAATGTCGTCATAATGCATTAGTACCCGAGGTCCAAATCCGTAAAAAGAGGCGCCCTGATCCGGCTCGGTCCGCGCCACTGCAACAACCAAAAAGGGGTGTTCTCCGATCGTGACCTTATCTTGGAGAGTCACGTCAAGCAAAGAAAACAGGCGCGAGTCCAGCCACACCTCGCCTCGCGCCGGCCCTGCGCTCGCCGGCAATGTTTCGCCGAAAGGCTCCACACCATAGGTTAGCTCACCCCGAAGCGGGTAGGTCTCACTGACCGCCTTGATTGAGGCCAGATACATATTATCATCGCCGGCGTACACCATGGACGGGAATGAGAGTGTTAATGCCCGCTGTAATCCGTCTTTAGCGGCCCGCTGTAACCATTCTTCTGGCAGTGGCCTCCCGCTGCTGACCACCGTATCTGCCGCAAGAAAACGATGGCTCTCTTGCACCAACGCACTTTGCAGCTTGGTGGTGAACGCGCTAATTCCCGACACCACTCCGACAGCTAGCACCAGCGCCATCACCAGCACGCCAAGCTCTCCACCGCGCCAATCGCGCGCCAGCATTCTAGTTGCGGTCATCGACATCCAGCGCTTACTCCTTCACCAACGCGCCGCCGTCTAGGCGTAGGCGCCGGTCACAGCGATCGGCCAACGCTGAATCATGAGTGACCAGGACTAAGGTAGTCCCCTCCTCCCGATTCAGTTCAAACACTAGGTCGATAATACGGTCCCCCGTGCGACTGTCCAAATTACCCGTAGGCTCATCGGCAAACAGTATCGCGGGCCGAGATGCAAAGGCCCTCGCCAGAGCAACCCTCTGCTGCTCTCCACCAGAAAGCTGCAGTGGGTAGTGCCCCATTCTGGCATCCAGTTCAACCCGCCTTAAATAGTGCTCTGCCTTTTGCGTGACATCAGAGTGACCCTGCAATTCCAGGGGCAGCATGACATTTTCTAACGCAGTCAGCGCCGGCAGTAACTGGAATGACTGAAATACAAACCCGATATGTTCGCCGCGAAATCGGGCTCTCCCGTCTTCATCGAGCGTACCGAGGTCTGTGCCGTTAATTGTCACAGAGCCTCCCGACGCTTCGTCCAAGCCGGCAAGCAAACCAAGCAGTGTCGATTTACCCGAACCGGAGGCTCCAATAATGGCCACGGATTCGCCCGACTTGATTTCCAGCGTAATCCCTTTCAGTATCTCCAACTCGGTGCCCGCCATGGGAACCCGTTTCTGGAGATTTTCACATTTGATCATTCAACATTTCCTTTACCGCGGTATACGCAATTCACTTGCAATCGGATGCCTGTTACTGGCGTTAACAGGGCAGGCCGTTGCCGATGAAAAAAAAATTCTAGTCTTGGGTGATAGTATCAGTGCAGCCTATGGTATGTCTCTGGAACAGGGCTGGGTTGCAGAACTCGCGGTGTATCTTAAAGAACGAGATGGGGGAATCCAAGTGGTAAATGCCAGTATCAGTGGCGAAACAACCGCCGGAGGACTTCGCCGCCTGCCCCTGCTGCTGCAGGAAAATCAGCCCAGCATTGTCATCCTCGAATTGGGCGCCAACGACGGACTGCGGGGTTATCCCTTGAATACGCTGTATGATCACTTAAAGAGCCTCGTAGAAATGGCGCAGCAGGCAGACGCTAAGGTTATACTGATCCCGATGGAGATTCCGCCCAACTACGGCAGTCGCTATACTTCCGGGTTTCGAGAGAGCTTCCGTCAGGTTGCGCTTGAAACGAACTGTACCTTGGCACCGTTCATACTGGATGGCGTCGCAACCAACCCAACGCTAATGCAGGGCGATGGCATTCATCCAACGGTCGAAGCACAACCTTTACTGCTAAACAATGTGCTGCCGACTGTAATCACCGTACTGGATAAGTCATGACTGATAATACCTGGGACGACCTCCAGCGCGGTGACAGCGCAGCCATCTGGCACCCCTACGCTTCCGCCGTCGGTGGCCCAGAAGTCTTTCCTGTTGTTAGCGCCAGCGGCGTCCGTCTAGACTTGGCTGATGGCAGACAGCTTATTGACGGTATGGCCTCGTGGTGGTGCGCCATACACGGATACAACCATCCTGTACTCAATCGGGCGGTAGAGTCGCAGCTCCACGCCGTTTCACACGTCATGTTCGGCGGGCTGACACATCCACCCGCCGTGAAGCTAGCCCAGATGCTCGTAAAACTGACACCGGCCGGCCTGGATCGCGTTTTTTTTAGTGACTCAGGATCAGTTGCGGTGGAAGTTGCAATGAAAATGGCCATTCAGTACTGGCATGGTCTGAACCGACCGGAAAAACACAAACTGCTCGCACTACGAAACGGCTATCACGGCGATACGATCGGTGCGATGTCGTTATGCGATCCCGTGACGGGCATGCACTATTTATTTGGTGACACCCTGCCCAAGCAACTGTTCGCGCCTGCCCCTCAATGCCCATTTGATGGGCCTTGTACAGACGCTGAGATGGCCGAGATAACAACGCTATTATCTGATCACAGCCATGAGATCGCGGCGGTCGTACTCGAGCCCATTGTGCAAGGCGCAGGTGGCATGCGTTTTTATTCACCAGAGTATCTGGTCAAGGTGCGGGCGTTGTGTGATCACTACGATGTGCTGCTGATTTTCGATGAAATTGCCACAGGCTTCGGGCGCACAGGCAAACTCTTCGCGCTCGAACATGCAGGGGTCGTGCCGGATATTCTATGCCTGGGAAAAGCGTTGACCGGCGGCTATATGACGCTGGCGGCGACCTTATGCAATGAACGTATTTGCAGCGGCATCAGCGACAGCGAAGCCGGTGCTTTTATGCATGGGCCGACCTTCATGGCGAACCCTCTCGCCTGTGCGACCGCCATTGCGAGCATACAGTTGCTCCTATCCCAGCCCTGGCATCGCACGGTGCAGCGCCTGCAGACCGAGCTTGCCGCTGGCCTAGCGCCAGCCAGTAAGCTCGATAATGTCGCTGAGGTTCGCACCTTAGGTGCGATTGGCGTCATTGAACTCAAAGAGCCTGTCGATATGCGTGTGGTACAACCCCTGTTTGTAGAACGCGGAGTTTGGGTTAGGCCCTTCGGCAAACTGGTTTACGCGATGCCGCCGTATGTGATGGGCAGCGCCGATGTTGCTACCCTCACCGCTGCTATGGTGGATGTGGTGAAGCAATTATAGCATTGCGCATCCTAACAATGGGACGTTCACGGCTGCACTCGCAGGGAAATAATTTGACCACTGGCCGGATCCGATTTGCCCGCTAGCACGCGCTGGTAAACGGCCGCCACAGCCTCAGCGCCGACACTGGACTCCACGCGCAACCATCCGTCACAAAACTGACGGAAGCCGACATAGGCCGTGCCGAGGCGCATCATAAATTCGGCCGCACCCAGCTCCTTGCTACGAACTTGCAAATGCCCCGGTGCAAAAAAGAACTCCGGTGTTGGGCCAGGTAATTCACCTACAGATCCGGCGCTCTCGATATGGGTCGCGCCGATCCTACATGAATGTTTTAAGTTGTCAGCATAATGATGATGCACATCGGAAAGAATCGATGCACTGCCGGCCATGTCCACGACGACCACTGATTCTGCTGCATCAAGCGAATGCACCTGCTCATAAGTAATAACCCTGTCATAGCAACCGAGACTCTCGCAAAAAGCCACATTGCCTGCAGATGTCAACGCAATACTATTCAGACTGCCGCGCAGCTTGACGCAGTGACCAAGGCTAATACTGGTCTTACTCGAGGCGCTGGTTATTAAACAGCTGGTGGCAGCAAAGAAATCATTCATCTGCAGAAAGTCCTCTACCAGCCAGGATGTCATATAGAGTCCGCGTAAAAGACTGTCCTGATCTTCCCGTGCCTGCTCGTAAATCAGATAAGCGGACGCTCGATCGAACTGCGCATAAACGGGCGCTAAACCTTCTCGGTGAGAAGACACATCACTGAAGCTCTGCTGACTGACCCTGCCGGCGAGGATTTTTAGATGCGTTGAAAACGGAAAGAACCCCCAGACTCTCTCTCCGACCGAGACCTCCGGGTGGTTGGACGCGACCACATCCGCCCAGCCCATGGCCGGCACTCTCCCCCAACCGTCTGCAGCAGGAAAAAAGCGCCAATAGCCCAGTGTGTCGCCTGCCGAAGCGTAGGAAATATTGTTGGCGGTCAGTGCCAACCGATCGATTTGCAACAGGACTTCATTTTCCCCTAGCTGGACGCCTGATTCATCCGTCACTACCCGCGTATCACTCCAGTTGTCCTTGCGAACTTCCAGAGTGCTAGCACGTATCGCTTCACCATCAAAAATGATCGTCATAGCGTGAGTCCTCCTATTAATATCCTAGAGATTGCATCGTCAGCTTGGCCAGCTTCGACATATGCACTTCATCCGGGCCATCGGCAATCCGGCAAAAGCGTGCCTGCGTAAACACCGACGGGATGAGGGTGTCTTGACAAACGCCCATGCCACCAAACACTTGCATCGCACGATCTGCGACGTTTTGTGCCATGTTAGGGCCAACAATTTTTAACATAGAAATATACGGCATAGCGGCCTCTACACCTTCGCTGTCCATGATCTCCGCCGCCTGCAATGTCAGCAATCGGCACTGTTCGATCTCGCAGCGACAGCGGGCAATTTCATGCTGTACGCTAGTCTTTTTAATCAGCTTTTCACCGAAGGCCACACGCTGATCGGCACGCTCGCACATGAGCTCCATGCAACGCTGAGCTTGTCCAACAAACGTCATGGCGTACTGGAAACGACCGGGGCCGAGACGACCCTGCGCAATCTCAAAGCCGCAACCCTCGCCTTTGATCAAATTACTGATCGGCACACGCACGTTATCGAACAATAACTCTGCTTCGCCACCTGGTGAATGCAAGTTGTCAAACACCCTCAGTTCACGCACCAGCGTCACGCCGGGCGTATCACGAGGCACAAGGATCGTTGAATGCTGACGGTGACGATCATTTTCCGGATTAGACTTCCCCATAACCAGCATGAGTTTGCAGCGCGGATTAATGGCGCCAGTAGTCCACCACTTGCGACCGTTAAGCACATACTCGTCACCATCACGCGTAATGGCCAATTCCATATTGGTGGCATCGGATGACGCCACCTGCGGTTCAGTCATGGCATAAGCACTGCGAATGTCACCGGCCAGCAACGGTTTTAACCACTGTTCTTGCTGTTCGGCGGTTCCATATTTAGCAAGGACTTCCATATTGCCACGATCTGGCGCATTGCAGTTAAACACAGGCTGGGCCCAGTTCACCTTACTCATAGTTTCAAAAATTCTGGCGATTTCCACATTTTTCAGACCAGGACCCCAGTCACCGTATTCTTCCGGTAGGAAAAGATTCCATAGACCCTCTGCCTTGGCTTTTTTCCTAAGCACGTCAAACCAGTCAGGCACTTGCCAACGATTGTTCTGGTCCAGCGTAAACGCCTCCCACTCGTGTTCCCGCGGATAAATATGTTCCTGCATAAACGCCTCGAGCTGCGCATTCAGCGCCACTACACGTTCACTGGCTTGAAATCCCATCGATTGTTTCCTTATACGGTTAGTAGTGTGTCAAGTGTGCGAGTGAGTAACTGCATACTTAGCCTTGGAGCAACATACTTTCAACGCCGGTACCGGCGATTAGCGCATCAACACGGGCGCGATCACGGGTGTCCAATGCATGGTAACAGTCATTAGTCCACTGCAGACACTTGGCTTGATAGGGGAAAGTCTGTTGTGTCCACACTGCACCGTCTATCTGGTCCTGCCAAGTTTTCTCGCCCGCCCGTGCGGCTTTCGCATTAGCCAGCTGCGCAGGCGCATAAACTCGCCCGATTTCAGCCAGCAGCTCACGTAAACTCTCGGGTTGATCCTCTATTGCCACCCAGTCACTGTCCTGCGGCTCCAGACCTGTCTGGTCGCGCATAAGATCAACCCAAGCGACCGTACGCGGTGATATCTCATGGGCAATATCACGCGGGGTTGGATCAAAACCTACCAACTGGGTCAGCTGCCCATGGAGACCAAAGTCACCCGCCGCGGGCCGTCCGCCCAACATGAATTTTTGATTCGCAAGATGGCCTTCCATGGCGGTCAAAAAGCGGCGATAACTGGCATCGATAACCGGCGCGGTGGTGTCGTTAGAGCCGACCACATAAAGCCGGCTAACCTGCCGCTCAACCACATAATCTTTGAACTGAGCATACGCTTCAGCGGGCATACTAACGTCCATGCCAAGAGGAAGCAGCGCACCGGCATTATCCGCATCTACCTTGGGGTGCCAGCGATAGTGGAACATATACTTAGTACACCACTCATCGGCAAAATCTTCGATCAGATAGTCGATAAACGCTAATGCTGGATCCGTGGGCAGCACAGAACGGCCGCGATATAGGTCTTCCAGGCGCCTAATAATTGGCGTGGAATCACAAACACCCTGCGGTTTACCTTCATCGTTATCGAACAGAAAGGTCGGCATGAAGATCGGCCGAGGTTTGTCCACTCCAAGCGCCTCCAGCATCCCAGCAGGGTCGCCCCACGTAATCGCATAGGGTATATGCCGATACCGCAGCAACCCGAGCATTTTTTGGGTATACGGCGAGGCGGTTCCGCCCACCAGTCGAAGAGGCTTCATTGAGGACACGATACTTTCTCCACAGCTGCATTAGAGCACTAGGCCCTATAGCAAGGACGTCGCATTTATATTGACATAGATAATGCCACTATGTCACCCTCTAGGTCAATTCGAAGCACTCATTTAACGTCTCGAACGTAAGTCTTCATGTTAGGGCGCTGCCGATGGCGACTGCAGAAATAAAAAATCTACGAGAGGATGGACGCATGAGCGCAGTAATGATCTGGATAATCGCCACATCAGCCTATGCCGCATTCTGGCTCTGGTATGTAGGCTTCCAAAAAAAGGTAACGCCGCAAGAGGTGACCGCGACGATGTGCCTATTTGAACAAGACGGTAGCTGGACGACCAATCAGCAGGAGCACCTGCGCAAGTTCCTGCTGGATGACGACGGTAAAGACTTCGTCATGGTCAATCTGTTGCATCTCAAGTCACCGAGAAAAGAATCGCTTAAGAAACTGAACAGATACCAGAAGATCTTCCTCGGCGCACTGCTGCTAAAAGCGGGACACCCTGTAATGATTGCCAGGGCGGCCAGCGGTAATGTTGAAAACGTGGCCTGCAGCCACGCCGACGACTGGAGCGCAGCGGGCATGATCCGTTACCGCAGTCGACGTGACCTGATGGAGATATTGCCCGCGACCATAGGTAGCGAACATCACGAGCTTAAACTAGGATCTCTGGAAAAGACCTTTGCGTTCCCCGCCGCACCCTGGTTTATGTTTGGCGGGCCTAAAGTTGTGGTTGCACTGAGCATCGGGCTACTAGCGTCAGTCACGCAGATAGTGACAGCACTTTAATCAACTGCGGCAGTATTTCTGGAGACAAGATGAAAAAATTCATTATTGCATTGATCGTTATCGCTCTGCTGGGCATCGCAGTTTACAGCCTGCGCGCCCGTATTGCCGAGCGCATTATGATCATGGGTCTAGACAATCGCATGGGCAGCAACATTATCGACACCTTTGAAGACGGCCTGCATCTTACCCTGTGCGGCGCGGGCGGCCCTATGCCCGCACCGAATGCTTCGGGCCCTTGTGTCGCCGTCGTCGCAGGTGAGCGGCTGTTCGTTGTTGACGCAGGCACTGACGGCGTGCGTAACCTAGGGCGAATGGGCTATCCAGCCGGTGCTATTGAGGCCGTATTCCTGACCCATTTCCACTCAGACCACATCGACGGCCTCGGCGAGCTTGCAACCCTGCGCTGGGTTAGCGCAGGCAACGATGAACCGCTGCCGGTCTATGGCCCTGTAGGCGTGAGCAAGGTGACCAATGGTTTCAATACTGCCTATGAACAGGACTTTAGCTACCGCCATGCTCACCACGGTAACAGTGTCGCGCCTTTGAGTGGAGCCGGCATGCAGGCAATGCCCTTCCCCCTCCCTAAAATGGGCGAACTGGAAACGTTGGTTGATGACGGCGATCTACAGATTCAGGCGCTGACAGTGGGCCACTCGCCAATTGATGCCGCCGTAGGGTATAAGTTCTCTTACAAAGGACGCTCGCTGCTGATCACGGGGGACACCGTGAAAATGGCTAACATCGAGCTGTTTGCTGAAGGCGTTGACCTACTGGTGCATGAGGCTCTGGCCCCGAATTTACTGATTATGATGAATGAAGCCGCCCAAAAAACCGGTAACGAAACAATGGCCAAGATTACTCGCGATGTGCTGGACTACCATACCAGCCCGGTTGAGGCAGCTGAGACCGCGCGGGATGCCAAAGTGGGCCACCTACTCTACTATCACATTGTGCCTCCGCTGATTTTTCCGGGACAGGAAGCGCTATTTTTAAATGGTGCGGACGACATATTCGTCGATTATACCGTGGGACGGGACGGCACTACCTTCTTTCTCCCAGCGGGAACAGATGCCATTATCAGGGAGCAGTTGATGTAGGTCATGCCCAGATCAGGCACCACTCCTAACATCCGAAATCGCTTGTACGCACTGCTCTGGCTGGTCCTGTTATAGGACCACGTTGGCTGACCATGCATCAGCAATATGACAGGAGCGTCCGCAGGACCTTCGTCCAAATAATGCAGTCGCAGTTCACCACCTTCAGTGTCATCTACCGACAAATAATGAGGCTCGAAAGCGTAATCTTTCAAATTGTCAAAGCGTGCATCGGGTGTTCTGCTGTATTTCATAGCATTGCATTTCCAGCTAAGCGAATTAAATTGAACGCTCTGAATACCTCAGCATTATTGCGCCTGCGGGGTCACTGTCTGGCATGGCTGCGACTCATGTGGTGGGGCGGGAGTCGCCACATTGATCTACAGCCGCTGATTAATAACGCGTTCTAGAACCGGCTCGTCGGGCGCTCCGGGTGAGGATTGAAACGCCGCTTGATCCATGGACGCCGTCGTCACAGCTAACTTCACCAGTGACGCGTCGAGTTCCAATGCCTCAAAGTCTGCTAGCGCAGTGTCCGTAAATAATACCTAGCTGCTTCTCAGTGCACAAAACCCGCAAACGCTAATTAGGCCAGTAAATATACTCGTCGCCCGCTTCGAGATAGTCAGCGCGCGTTTTATCAATGGCCACCGGCATCTCAACGACAAAAGGATACAATGGCGCTCGAGCGGATGCCTCGTGCTTATCGAGCAGCGCCTGCAACTCGTTCAACTTGTCGACACGCGTTGCCGCTAAATTATGGCGCTCGGTCGGATCGTCGGCAAGATTGTAAAGCCAGCTCCTTTGGGGACGCTCTGATATCTGCAGCTTCCAGTCTCCATGGCGCACCGCTGTGTAGTAACCGCTTTGCCAGAACAAGGTCGTCCGAGGCCATTTTGTCATACCGTCTCCAGTGGCCAGAGGCAGCAAATTGAGACCATCAATGTCAATACCTGGGGGAATCGCCGCCCCTGCGGCTGCGGCCAGTGTAGGCAAAAGATCGATATGGGCGACAGGCGCGTCTATGCGAGTGTCGGGCGCTATACGTAAGGGCCACTTAATGAACAAAGGCACCCTCAGACCCCCTTCGAAATTTGTCACCTTCCACCCACGGTACGGAGCATTAATGTCTGGAAGGCCAAGGTAGCCCGCCCCACCGTTATCACTGGTGAACATCACCACAGTATTCTCCGCCAGCCCCTCTTCTTCGAGGGTGGCCATAATACGACCAACGCTGCGGTCTAATGCGCGAACCATGGCTGCATACACCCTCAGTCGATGAGGTTTGATGTCACCAACCGCCTCGTAATCCTGCCGCGTCGCCTGCAGCGGCGTGTGCGTACCCCAGTGTGCGAGGTATAAAAAGAAAGGCTGATTTTTATTGGCCTTGATGATCGCAATCGACTCGTCTGTCCAGTAATCCGTGAGATAACCACCAGGCTCAAAGCGTTGATCCCCTCCGTTGTTGAAACTGGCGGCATAGTTCAGGCGGGCCCATAGAAACTGATCAATGGGATCGAAAGCCAGTTTGGCATTCACCACATTAGGATCGTCTTCCGGCAAATAAAGACCACTGGCCATCAGTAAGCTATCATCAAAGCCTTGGTCATTGGGTGTAGAACCCTCTGCCCTCCCGAGATGCCACTTTCCGATGTGCGCGGTGTAATAGCCGCTGTCGCGCAATACCTCAGCGATGGTCACCTCCGCCGCAGGCAAGCCTTGCGCTTCGTAAGACACTGCGGCATTGCTAACCGACTCACTAAAGATGCCGGGTGGCAAACCATCATCCATGGTCGCACTGACCATCGAAACCATGGGGCCCATACCGGATGGCATAGGGGTGAACTCGAAGCCGGTACGGGTTGGATAACGGCCCGTCATGATCATGGCGCGCGACGGCGCGCAGGTCGCGTTGCCCGCATAGGATTGATTAAAAACGGCTCCCTGCTCGGCCAGCTGATCGATGTGGGGTGTCTGTACACGGCCGCCGGCGACACCGCCGCCAAACGTGGATATATCGTTGTAGCCTAGGTCATCGGCAACGATGAGAACAATATTTGGGAGGCGCTGTTTTGGCTCAGACCGCGCCTCCTGTGGCCCTTTTCCCCAGGGTATAGCGGTGTTCGGTGTCACCACAAACTCCCTGTCTGATCTAAACTTGACTAGGCCTAACAGAATATCGACTCTCTTCAACCACGCTAGACCGGCTAGGGCAATAACCACGAGCAGCAGAACAATGAGGGACTTTTTAAGCATACGCTAGCGCCTGCTGCTAGTGACCAGAGAGCTTACCCACCGCCCATACTGGCGAGCTTGGCAAGACGGTGATGTTTTAATTGGCATTAATAATGTCATATTGTTTTACCCGTGTAAACGGGAAGGCGACTTGCAGCAGGCAGTCACTAAGACTGTAGTCCTGAGACACTGTGCTCTGAGGCGCTAGTATATTTTTTATCTTTGCGAGACGTTTTTCAATCGCTGCCACTAAGCAACAGTGCGCGTGTGCTATCAGTTTTCTAGGTAGTCGCAACACGAATAAATTAAGCACCGACAAGTCTTTTCTGGTTGATTGCATTTCATTGGTTGGTTTCCATAGTGCCGTGCTGCTAATAGGTAGTCTATTGCCGCAGTGAATCGTTATGCGAAGAAAATCTGAGAGGAGGCTATGGATGGGCAGACGAGACGGAGGGTTAGACGAATACTTTATGCACACCATAGGGGTCAGGTGGGAGACGCAACCTATGGACCACAGTGCCTATGTGTTAACTCGTAGAGTGCTGCATCGCTAAAGCTTTAAGGTTGAGTCCGACCGGCGCAGAACGGACAACCATGGCCGGCCATTACTGTGCTGGGCCTTGCTTCCCATGTGTGCTTCTGCTTACACTCGAACAGGGTCTTTGTTTTTGTGTTTGTAAAGTCCCCCAGCAAGAGAATTTCTCTGTCCGCGATTCGCTCGCTCACTATCGCTTTTGTTAGTGGCGCCAGCCCCGCGCAGTGTGGGCATCCTGTGCCTTGCATTACGTAGCCGGGCTTTGCCTCCCATGTGTGCTGTTGACTGCAGCCGAACAGGGTTTTTGTTGCTACGTTTTTAAAGTCTCCAACGAGCGAGATGCCCCTGGCTACAATTCTTTTATTCACTATCTCTTTCGTTAGTGGCGCGAGTCCCGCGCAGTGTGGGCATCCTGAACCTCGCGTTACGCTGCCAGGCTTTGCTTCCCATGTATGCCGTTTTTTGCAAGTGAACAGGCTTTTATTAAGCGTGCCGGTAAACTCGCCCACCAGACGAATCTCTCTGTCTGCGAGCCGTTCATTTACGATTTCTTTGGTTAATTTTGGCCTCATCTCAATGTCCTTAAATCCTTTTAAGTGAGAATAAATTATCTATCCGATTAAATCGCGCGCGGATATAATAGCGCATATCTTACTTAAATGAGGGGGGCATATCCCTACTTTAATAGATCTGGACATCTGACACCTTCAATGCCAATTAAGTGGCGATGTTATAACAAAATAGACAATCGGCCTTTACGTGTGCTGCCAAAATACAATGCATTAGACATATCTTGTCCGTGAGCGAATTGTGCGGCGATCTGGTAGACCTCGCGCTAATGGATCTAGCGCCGCCACTGGCAAGAATATGCACCGTCTATTGAACAACACCCATGAGCCTTAAGCACTAAAGGCCCCAGGCCCAACAAATTAAACCTTGCGAGATGTGCAAAAAAACTGTTGGATAGGCCTCTAATACTGAGTAGGCGACCAGCTTAATTCGCTTTAGAGGGCCTAGAACTCGTGGGGGACAGATGAAAGATCAAGAGATAGCGTCGGAGCTGCAGACACTGAGAGCCCAACTTAAGCAGCTGGAGCAAGACCGTCTTCAGCATAAAGAGGCTGCGTCGAAGCCTAGCGAGGTGGCAAATGCACAAGCCTCGCTCGCAGCACAGGAGAGCCCGAGAGAATCTGTTGAGGACTGGGTTAGCGGGCTTGAAGACCTCGATACGGCACACGTTTTGGAACGCATAAAAGACGTCACCAGCGACTGGTTTGTTGATATTAATGACGATCTAAAAGACGTCAGGCCCGCTACACTCCTTCTCCTTTTTGGGTTTGGTGTACTGGTGGGTCGATTAACATCTTAAGGAGGTTCAATTGTCTGATTCAATTTTCAAGCTACAACTACTCGCTCGGTCAGAACTCGCACTAACGCAAATCCGTACGCGACGGGCAGTCAGCAAAAGCACGTATATTGCTTTTGCTTTAGTGCTTTTCTTGCTGGGTATCGGCATGCTCAATGTCGCCGGATTCTTGGCGCTCGAGACATCATTCAGCCCAGCGAAATCAGCGCTAATCATTGCTTGTGCGAACGGAATCGGGGGTGTGATTGTTCTTTTGCTTAGCCAAAAGGCGGGGCCCTCCGACAATGAAGAACGTATGGCAAAAGAGGTTCGCGAAATGGCGTATCGCGAACTCAGCGAGGATGTTGAGGAAGTTAAAGATAGATTAGGAAATCTTGCCCAAGAGGTTAGCAACATTGGCGAAGATATCTCTCGCGCCACAGGAGTGCTGCGATTCCTGCTAGGTCTACTAAAAAAATAGTCCCTGTGGTGCTCATCCATGATTGTTGCGCATGTGATAGGAACGCCGCCCTGAAGGATGTCTCGATCTGAAAATGCAGCGCTGGCTTGCCGGCAAACCTTCTGCGACCAATCCTTTTAACAACCGTGTCGGCATTTTTTGAGCATGCATCATCCCTCAGTTAGATGCACGCACAGGGCGTATGCCCATCATCCCGTTTAGACGCCTCAATGCCTAGCTCGTCACAGGTAAGAGTTTCCATTCTATTCCTGCACGGTCTTTGCGGGTTACTCGCCGGTATAATTCGGTTCACGCTTTTCTGCAAATGCTCGCGGCCCTTCGCGTGCGTCTTTGGACATCACTACTGCCTGCGAGAGTTCATGCTCAATCACATACGCTTCACTCAATTCCATACCATTGGTCCGCAATACCGCTTCCTTGCAGGCCTGCAGTGCCAACGGCGCATTTTTTGCCAGGCGCTCGGCAAACTCATAGGTACGAGGCATGAGGCGTTCGGGTGACACCACTTCGTTAATAAAGCCGATGCGGTATGCCTCTTCTGCTGACATGCGGTCGCCCGTGAGCAACATCTCCATAGCCTTGCAATAAGGAATCTGGCGCGCCAGGCGCACCATGGAGCCGCCGCCTGGCACCAAACCGTGCTGCACCTCGGTGAGACCAAACGTGGCGTTGCTGGATGCAATGCGTATATCCGTTGACTGCAGTATTTCTGTGCCACCGGCCAGGGCGTAGCCGTTGATCGCGGCAAGCACCGGCTTGTAAAGCTCGAAGGGACGCAGTAGCGCAGCACCCATGATGCGCCCAACATCGGCCATCAAGTTCTTTTCCAGCTCCGTATCGGGCTGCCTGGCACCGGTGAACAGCGGCATCAACATTTTGAGGTCGCCACCCGCCGAGAAGGCGACATCACCGGCGCCGGTCAATATGGCCACGCGCAATGATTTATCATCCCGATACTCATGCCAAGCTTCGCACAGAAGCGTCAACAACTCTGGGCTAAATGCATTGCGGACCTCGGGCCGATTAAGCGTAATGGTCATAATGCCTTGGTGTTTATCAACTAATAGATCGGGCATGTTTGCCTCCTACAACCGAAGCACACGATCATAACTCAACATTTATCGCATGTATCATGTTTATACTCGAGCGTCAGCGGTTTCTGCGACTGCCATGCACAGTGCAAGCTCAATAACGATCTGGCAAAAAGTGAATCAAGGGTGTTGCAGGTTGACGAAAGAACAGGCGGTAGAATATACCGCCGCAATATGCCAGAAAAAATCGTCGTTAGAGTGCGGCCACAACAGATCATGGCCTGGGACCATCGTAAACGGGACGGGGTGCTTGCCCAGCGTCACCACGGTGCCAATACCCGTAGTCAATGCGCCTGAGCTGCACGCTACAGCGCTGTGTCCTTTTTATGTACACCGCGTTTATTAGAAACGGACGAAAACATCATCGCGTCTATGAGTTGCTTCCCCTCTTTTCAAGAAAACTGTTCGATTGTTAACGACGATAAAAATCTTCAGCAGAAAACACATCAAAACTTTCAACGTCTCCAAGCACTCCCCCTAAGTATGCGGCGTTACGATTAAGTACTTGCGTCGCAAAAAACTCGGTGGTTCCTATCTTTTGAACATAAAACCGATTGGCATCGCCGGCGTCAATACGTCTCTGGGCAGCAATAGCCAGCTTTACCATCAACCAGTAAGAGATCGAATTACCGAAGAGCATCATAAAATTATACGCAAAGTACTGGGACTTCTCCGGATGAGCAAGCACATGGGCTAGCGCATCTTGACACTGGTCTCCGGCTTTACCCAGTGCTTCCAGTAGTCGCTTTAGTTGAACTGACTCAGTTACAGAAGATTCAGCCGTGCTGCTCACCTCACTCAATAATGCGCGCAATCCATCGCCGCCGTCGCGCAGACACTTTCGTCCAACAAAGTCTAAAGCCTGAATACCATTAGTCCCCTCATAAATAGGCAGTATTCTCGCGTCCCGCATATGTTGAGCCGCACCGGTCTGCTCAATAAAGCCCATGCCACCATGCACCTGCACTCCAAGAGAAGTCACCTCCACTGCAACTTCTGTGCACCAACCTTTGACCAAAGGCGTTAATATTTCAACCGCACGTGCGCTATATTCACGTACGGATTGATTGGCATGATGTTTACTTCGGTCTTCCTCCGCGATGGTATAAATCGATAATGCTCGACCCGCCTCTACCTGAGCACGCATTTGTAAAAGCATCCGCTTAACATCGCCATGGTGAATAATAGGCGCTCGACCAGCAACGCCCTGAACTCGGCCTTGAACGCGCTGCGCAGCATAATCAACGGCTTGTTGGTAGGCCCGCTCACCCACCGAAACGCCCTGATGCCCAACTGACAATCTAGCATTATTCATCATGCTAAACATGCACATTAAGCCCTGGTTTTCAGGGCCCACTAAATAGCCTACAGCACCACCATTATCGCCAAACGCCATTGTGCAGGTAGGACTACAATGAATACCTAATTTTTGTTCAATACCCAGTGCTCTAACATCATTACGCTGCCCTAAACTACCATCAGAATTGACTAAAAATTTAGGCACTAAAAACAGTGAAATCCCGTGATTACCCGCAGGAGCGCCGGGAAGCCTTGCTAGCACTAAATGAATCACATTCTGCGTCTGCTTATGATCACCCCAGGTAATATAAATCTTTTGACCTGAAATCAAATAATGATCTTTATTGGGTACAGCTTTCGCTTGAACTGCCGATAGATCGCTTCCAGCCTGAGACTCAGTAAGGTTCATTGTCCCTGACCAAACGCCGGTAACTAGATTTTTTAGGTAGCAATCTTTCAAATCGTCTGAACCGTAAAGGTTTAAGGCATGAATAACCCCTCGACTGAGCATGGGCAGCAAACTCAAACCCATATTAGCCGATTGCAACATCTCCTGAACGACCACATCAACCACGCCAGGGAAACCCGCACCACCGTGTTCCGTAGCGCCACTTAAACCGCACCAACCAGCCTCTATCATCTGTTCATAAACGCCATCTAATACGGGCGCAGTTACAATTTCACCATCCACTAGATGAGTCATTTGCGCGTCTGCCACAGCATTAGTGGGCGCAACTACCTCTTCGAAAAATTTCGCTGCCTCGGGAATAATAGCCTGCAGCATATCGCTCCCAACGTCTTCGTACCCCGGAAGCTCGCTATGCGTGTCATAGCCAATGAGTTCTTCCAAAATAAATGAAAATTCTTCCGTTGGAGCTTTATAAGCTGACATAAATAACATTGTCCTGTATAGCCGTATCTCAGCGCCGCACCAAGATTTACGCTGTTGAAAATCACTGTAATTATCTAATTCCAATTGATTCTTGTAAACCAAAAATCTGTGTAAAAGGTGTTTTTCTGCGCGAAGTATTTGTACTATCATTGTAGCTGTCTGGGTTGCATGGGTTTTCAATAGTTCAGGCGAACGCTAAGGGCGATACCAGAACGGTGAGGAATAGGGCCGCTCCTGAATCACCGCGGCGCCCTCGTCAGGTGTTTCAACCCCGCGCGCACTCGCATCCAGTTGTAAGTGTCGCACTGCCCGGATCTGCAGCACTCTGACGCAGTAGACCGCTGCACTAAATTGGCCCCTAACAAATTCTCTTCGACAAAACCGCAGCCGGCAAACGCGCGCAGCACTATACGCGACCCGTTAGTAGCATAGGTTTCACCGGGTTTCATCGCAGCGATGATGGACTGGCGTGCAGTCAGTGTGAAGTTGAGGATGTGATATCTAGATCGCAAGGCAGTAATTGTATCGACTGGCAAAACATCGAGCTCTCTTCGGAAGGTGATCTGGCCTGCAGCACCTATCTACTGATCTAAACAAGTCAATTTGGCGTGAGCTGCTTTCTATCTGCCCTTTGGTGACTCTTTAGACTGAAACAGGGTTATGTGGCATTCTAGTATGTAAGTGTTTATCAACCAGCGGGCTGCACATGGACTCTTTCCCTCGACGTATTAGATTGCAAGCTCGGTCAGCCGTATGAGTTCTGTAACATCAGCCATGCATACTTCGAGACCGGGCACCGTGGCCGGCATATTCATTTGCTCGATCTTCCTGCTCACACAATTTAATGTCAGTGTGCTGAGTCCGGTTATTCCGGCCATTGGAGACAGCTTCAGCCTCAGCGGTAAATCGGCTCGTTTAATACTGTCGTACGGTTTTGCAGGTTACATGGTAGGTCAGCTGGTCTGGGGACCGGTCTCTGATCGAATCAACCGTTCGAAAATCATTATCGTCAATCTTGCACTTTATATGGTTCTTGCCCTGTCGGCGATGGTGATGAGTACAGAAGCAGCGCTGTTGGGTGTCTATATTGCTATGGGCTTTTTTGCATCAACATTTACCAGTGTTGGCAATGCCATCCTAAAAGACCGCTACAAGGGTGATGACTATGTGAGAATAGTAGCCAACGTTGGAGTTGTGATGGCAGCGGGCCCGGCTATTGGCCCGGGACTTGCAGCTATAATAGTGACGTATTCAAAAGGGGGCTGGCAGGTGGCATTCCTGTTACTGGGGCTTGTCAGTCTTATCAGTTTGCTGGGGTTTTCGGTTTTTTGCCGTTATCCGTCGAGCAAGGGCCCAATTGCAACTCGGCCCGATCACTCCAACAACCTATTCCGCAATGGACGTTTCTTTGCTGCTCTTTTCTCTTTCAGCCTGCCTTTTGGAATAGTCATATCCTACCTTGCGGTGGGTCCCTATTTTTTCCAGCAGTACTACGGACTTCCGACGCATATGGTCCACATCGGGTTTGGCGTGACTACTTTTTTCTATCTGCTGGGCGCATTTTTTTTTCGCGCTCGTAGTGCATTGATCACGCCCATCGCTGCGCTCAGCCTGGGGACGGTAATTGCACTGGTTGGTGCAGCTGCGCTGCTTCTATTTGCGACGATCTGGCCACATGATGCCTGGCTGGGTGTCCTTGCACTGTGCCTGCTGTTGGGTGGAGCAGGTATCATAGTGCCGGCAGGTAAGGCGGCCACGATGGGACAGGTCGATAGCGCCTTTGGCAGCGCAGCGTCGACTATGAAGTTTGTTCAAAGCGCATGCGCGTTGATGGTCTCCGCCTGTGCCGCAGTGCTGTTTTCTGCCCAGAATATTCTGCCCTTGTTGCTGTTGTACCTTGCTGTCACATTGCTGGCGTGTCTCGGTGCGGCGTTACTGAGACGATCGTCTCTGGCGGATTGAGTTGAATAGACGCAAGTTGTGTTATCGAATACCCCGATAGCAAGTATGCAGTTACCTCCGACGTCACCGCCAACTTAAGTCACCGCCATAGGCAGAACCGATCGATGAGCACTTATAAACACAATACCTGATATTATTTTTATAACTCGAGCTGCAAGAAAATGAACGGTATCGGGATCTTAGGGTAAGTGCGTTTGGTGAATAGGCGGAGGCAGTCACGTCAGACCCGGGCTTGATTCGGCTGATCTCAAAAGTTAACCCGTCGATACCATTGAGTGTGTTTATGACGTATAGCCAAAACCGTTGAAAGCGACTGCGTTCATCAATCAAAACTCGCAATCCGCTGCGATGCCAATGAACCTGCCAGATTCGACGTTTAGAGCAAAAAAAGGTGTCGTTAGGAAATTCCTCTCCTGTCAATTACTCGCTCACATCGTCTCGATCAGGGCAGTTGCAAGACTCTGGTACCGTCACATCCATCACCTCTACGTGCTTTTGCGGTCGTCCATAATCGAAGCCTGCAATCAAGTTGAACGTGCCCGACGCCTCGCCGTTATCAGTGCCATCGTCGTCTACAAATGTGAGGTATGACCAACCCCATTCACCATCTGTGCGTCCATTGGTATAAGTATTGAAGCGCCATTTAGCTCCATCGCAAGAATCATAAAATACCAATCGGCTAGGCCTGGCCACGGTGCTTCCAATTTTTAGCGTGTATGCCGACAGGAAGTAACGGCCCGTCTCTTTATGTTTGACGGCATCGCTGTGAACAATAACCTGCCCCTTGGCGATTTTAGGGTCGATGGCTTGCAGCGCAGGTTCTACCGGCAAGATGGAGGAAGAGTTGCCTGTAAGCGCATCCTCCCAAACACCATTATTATACTTTTCCCAGCGAGTGGTAGAGCCTGCCTTCGCCATGTTTAGCACCTCGCTAAGCGGTGATCGTGCCCGGGTAATTTGGCCCCAGCCCGGCGCCACGTTTACATCGTGGTAGACGATGTTGAGGTACTGCACTCCCTCCTCAGTATTGATAAACCACGGCACACCGTGGACGTTAAAATGTAGGCGGTCTGCGTTGAACCCAGCAATGTGCCCCAAATACGTAAAATATGGTTGCTTGCTCGTCGCCGTGCTCGCGGCCATCCAAGCCAAACCGACTTTGGAATTGCCAGGCGCGCAAAATTTTCTGTCTTTTGTCCACGGGTCACAAGCCATATGCCAGTGGTCATCCTCGGCCGTATACTCAGCGTGAACGAAGCCCAATACGCCCGCAGGCGTCTGATACGTGTTGGTAATCCATTTGTAGCCCCGGGTACCTGATGTGGCCTGGTCAGAGATGTGCATAAACTCTGGTTGAAAAAATTCTCCAACATCAATTTCCCGAGGATTTTTGACATCCCCCATAGTGAGACGATGGCTAATATCGAGGCGTTTAACAGATGCCTTGTTGTACTGCCTAGCGGTGGGTAGCACCCATATATTTTTTTCGCCCGATCGGAAGGTGCTAATGGGTGCATCAATAATATTGCCGTCAGTGAGCTCTTCAATGTCGGCTTTTGAAAACATGACAGTCTCGCTGTGGCTAGACACTTCAAGTTTACAGTCCTGCGCATTTGCTGCGGCAGCGATAGAAAAAATTGCTATGAACCAGAATACTGAGGGCATATTTTTTTACCGAAAAATACCGAGGATGCAGTATCACTCAATCGAAAAATTGTTGCAAGGCGAGCTAAACCAATGCGCCGTAGCGCATTGTGCTTGGTAGATCTTCTCGTGTGTATAAGACCAGTAAAAGGGCACTGACAAACAAACCCGTCAGTGCCAGAACATGGTTAACTCGTCATTGCCCGTCGATTTTAACGTGAACCGCTATCAATACAGATCATACCCTCGCCTTGCAACGTTTAGACTGCACTGATCAAGGCGTGCCTGCAGTTTGGCGGCTACGGAATTAGAATCAGACATAGCGTCACGCCATTCGTCCCATGCCTTGCCAAAACTGGCGGCGTCCTTGGTTGTTCCCAGCCAGAAAAATGACTCAAGATCGCCGCTTTGCAACGGCATGGCAATCTTTGCTGAATAGCCGTTTTTCATACCCCATTCTTTGTTGAAGTCCTTCACGATCGTTAGGTATTTATCGGACGAGCAGCCATCGACCATTTTGGATTCAATGACATCCAGATATTCTGCTGAAGCGGTCATCGGAATAAAAAGTAACAGAGTAAGTGCAAATATTTTCATTATTGTTTCCTCAACAAAATAAATTCCCCGTGCCGGCCCCGGCACAGGTCAGATTAAGTATACGTGGTAATACGGGGAAGGGAAGACAAGGAACGAATCAAGCGCCAGTCAGCCGGTGTTGCTCTTGCTGGGTTATCGAAAAGGGCATGACAACTAAACTGGTCGAAATTGCTAGAATCGGTGTATGAATACCTACAAACGGCATCAACACGTTAGCTTTTTGAGATCAGCGAAATCAAGCCCCGAGTCTCACGCGACTGCCTCTGCCCATTCACCGAACGCACTTACCCTAAGATCCCAATACTGTTTAGCGCTGACCTGATGCCTTCCCAGATCTAACAGATTACTGACCGCAGCATGAGGGCCCGGGAATCTCTGAGCCTGCTTGACCGATTTAAACTTACGCATACCCCGATCTCTCACCCTGGTCGCCTTGTGCGATTGCTCAGCCCGGTTGTTGGTATACTGACTACTGTCATGAACGGCACTCGGCATTCCATTCCCGATGTGCAACTCCATAGCTTCGCAGTTTTTCCGTAACAACCTTTCGGGGTTCGCCGCCATGGCATTGCAATAACCTTTTGAAAAAATATTTAGCTACTGCGCAACCCGTTTAGCCTGGGGATACACGATGGCAATATTAATGGTGTGGTGAATGACTCCGACCTCGAGAATTGGGCGAGCTATGCTAGCTCCGCAGGTCTTTCGAGTGTCTATGACTTCAATCTGGATGGCCTTACTGACGCGCTGGATGAGTCCATTATTCTTAAGAATATGGGCTTGGATTGTGGCGGAAGCGGAACCTAGGTGAAGGCAGATTTTCGGTCATTGCGGTGGACCGGCAAAGATCATCTTTAGTGTTTTTTAGTAATTGAAACCATCTAAGTCGGATCGGAGAATTTCGGCACGCGCTTCTCAAAATTTGCCATCACCGCTTCAATTTGATTCGGTGAATTCATCAGCGCACTTTGCGCTACAGACTCGGCCATTAATCCGGCGGCGAAATCAGGCTGGCGCTGATTATTGATAAGGCATTTGGCGGCACGGATAGCATCGGGGTTCTTATTGGCGATTTGCTCTGCGGTTGCTTGAGCTACGGCGAGTGGCTCATCGCAGACGCGAGTAGCAAAACCGTATTCGCCCGCCTCAACCCCTGTGAATACGCGAGCTGTATAGGTCAGTTCACGAATAATATCTTCACGGACATAAGTACTCCACAGTTGCGTGCCTGCCATATCCGGTACGATCCCCCACTTCATTTCCATTATGCTGAGTTTAGTGTCAGGGTGAATATAGCGAATATCTGCACCGGTCATAACCTGCAGGCCAGCACCGAAACAGGTACCGTGAACAGCGGCGATAACAGGTACGGGGACTTCATGCCAGACCCAAGCGGCCTGTTGAAACATATTGTTTAAGCCGTGTGTGCGTTCATTCAGATTTGTAGTGCCGCCAGCCATTGACACCATATCCAATCCTGCAGAGAAGGCGTTACCCGCGCCGTGCAAAATCACCACTTTTACGCTGTTGTCTTCCTTGATGGCTTCACCGGTTGCAATGAGTGCCTCAAAGAGGTCTAGGTTAAAAGCATTCATTTTATCGGGGCGATTTAATGTAACGGTGGCAATGCCGTTTTCTAGTTGGTAGGAAATCGTGTCACTCATAGTCCGTCTCACTGCTAAATGTTAATCGGTGCCTTGTTATTGGTTTATGGTAACTGCTATAGCTGTATGGTGCCGGCTTTTAATTTGACTGTACTTTCCGTCGCACCCAGCGTTGTAGCGTAGCTCGCGTAAAGTGTTGCTTTCAAGACCGCAAAGATCTCCCGCTCTTTGATGGACAGCGCTGTTATTAGCTCTACTGCGGATGGTATTAAACTGTCCTCACTACACGCTGCATCAGCGATACGCAGATTCACACACTCTGTGCCGCCGAATCGCTTACCCATTAACACGGCGTCACGCAATACTGACGGTGCTAATTTTAACTGCGCTACTGCCAGCACATCTGGGTTAATCGGTACACCTACGTCCACTTCGCTAATGCAAAACCAGCCCCTGTCTTCGCGCATAACCCGGTAGTCGCAGGCCAGCGCCAGAAACGCACCCGCGGCAAAGGCATGGCCGTTGATGGCGGCGATTGTAGGTAGGGGGAAATTTATTAAACGACCATATAATCTTTTTATTTCGATACCGAACGTTGTCAACTGTTCTTGCTGGTAGCCCATAAGAGCTGCGATATTTAAGCCGGCAGAAAAAGCCTTACCAGAGCCGGTAATAACCAACGCAGCCGGGCCATCGGCTGCGGCCTCGACTGCGTCTAGAGACTCATGCAGTGCTGCGAGGAATTCCAAATCGAAGGCGTTGCCTTCCGCGCCATCCATCGTGAGAATAGAAATATGGTCTTGCTGTGTAAGTTCAATCATCAGTATGCCTCAATATTTTTTCTGCTTAAAAAATGATTTATCTTTTTTTCACTGTCTCTAATAACTGTATTAGTCAATCTTGTCGTTAGCTAAGCACTAAGGCTGCGATAAAGTTGCCGTATTAATAGCTCAAGCTGTGAAAGATCACTTAGGAAGAAGGAACACGATCCCTCTACCCTCCCGTTACTCGCACCTCCATCGCGGGCACCGCCCTAGACCTTGCCTCGTTTCGCTTGGAAGGCTGCGCGGTAGTAGCGTCCGCGAGCTCACAAATGAACCAGCAAGGAAGCCACTGAAAAAAACGGGCTCGCCTCTCTGCGCTCGACAGTTCAGCAGTGGATGGATGTGAATTGTTCGATGACTAAGGCCGACAAGATTTCACAGTCATCGACCGGTTGTTCGCGATCTTTTCAGGCATTGTGACTCGTATCCACAAGGAGATCTGCTCACGATAGCCCGTTTTTTTCCTATACTTGAGAGGCCCCATCATTAACGTCAGATTCTCATTAGCATTAAGCTGACGGGATCTAGTGTCGTGCTAATGACACCGTATCGATATGCTCTACTTCACGCAGCGACGTTACTTGCACGCAAACCTTCCAAACGCTGCGCTATGAGGTGATCGGCATCACGCATAATGCGATCAATAAGCTCCTGGCAGCTGGGGATGTCATTGATGAGACCGGCAACCATTCCGCAGGACCAGGCCCCGGCATCAACATCGCCCTCTTGCATAATACGCGGGTATACCCCAGCCACTTCAGCGGCAACATCCTCGAACTTGATATCGGCTCCCAGCTCACGCTCCGTTTGCAGCAATCGTTCCACCGCTGGGTTGGTCAAGACCCGCTCAGTATTGCGCAGTGGGCGCATCACCAGCCGCGTGTCGCGCTCCGTAGCCTGCAAGATAGCCTGCTTCACATTGTCATGCACCGGCGCCTCTTTCGTGGCAATAAACCGGGTACCCATATTCATACCCTCGGCCCCCATGGCCAGAGAAGCAACCAGGGAACGGGCATCTGCCATACCACCCGAGGCGACAAAGGGGATATCCAATTCGTCTGCTGCGCGCGGTAGAAGAATCATATTGGGAATATCGTCTTCACCGGGATGACCGCCGCACTCAAAACCATCTACAGAGGCCGCATCGCAACCAATGGCCTGGGCCTTGAGCGCATGGCGCACGGCGGTGCATTTATGGATGATTTTTACCCCGGCCTCTTTCAAAGCGGGGAGGTATTCAACAGGGTTGTTTCCTGCCGTTTCCACAATCTTGACTCCGCCTTCGATAATGACGCGAACCATCCCAGCGTAGTCCGGCGCTTTCAGGATCGGCAGGAAAGTCAGGTTGACCCCAAAGGGCTTGTCGGTCATGTCCTTGCAGCGCGCAATCTCAGCGGCCAGCTTTTCAGGGGTGCCCTGTGTCAGCCCGGTGATAATGCCCAATCCGCCAGCGTTCGATACCGCGGCCGCCAATTCAGCGTAGCCAACATAGTGCATCCCCCCCTGGATAATCGGATGTTCGATGCCAAACAGTTCAGTAATTCGAGTTTTCATAGTCATTCCTTACGTTTGTGGATAGGCGGCTTAACAGACCAGCCAGTTTGCGATGGCCTGGCCAATTTCCTCGCCAGAGTCTTCTTGGATGAAGTGAGAGCCTTTCACCGTCACTTCAGATACATTAGGCCAGCTTCTGACCAGTTTACGAGCTGCTCCTCGTAGCATGGCACCCGGATCTGCGTTGACAAAAAGCTTGGGTGTTGGGGAGCTGGCGAGGTATTGACCATAGTCGGCAATGACTCTGGCGACATCTTCAGGCTCTGTGCCAACCACGATTTGCCGCGGCCAGGTCAATGTTGGTCGTCGATCTTCTCCAGCGTTCAAAAATGGGCGTCGATACTCGGCCATTTCCTCGTCTTCTAGCTTACGCATAATGGACATAGGGAGAATGCCTTCAATAAACATGTTCTGCTCAAGAATCATTTGCTCGCCCGCCTCTGACTTAACACCCTGTAAAAATTGTCCGAACTCTTCGGGAAGGTCGTCGTAGTTCCGCGCCGGGGCAACGACCGCTTCCATAAAGGCAATAGCTTTCACTTTTTCTGGATTCTGCTCGGCCCAATGAAAGCCGAGCGCAGACCCCCAATCGTGAATGATCAATGTGACATTTTCTTTCACGCCCAACTCGTCGAGTAATGCGAACAGGTACGCCTTGTGCTCTACAAAGCGATAGCTGTCTGGGCCGCTGTTATCCAGCTTCTGGGAGTCGCCCATGCCAATCAGGTCTGGTGCAATCAATCTGCCTTTGCCTTTTAATGCCGGCATCACCTTGCGCCACAAATAGGACGACGTCGGGTTACCATGCAGAAAGACAATGGGATCTCCTTCACCCTCTTCGATATAGGCCATTGTCTTGCCATTAATGGCTTTGTACTTCTTTAGATTTCTAAATTCGGCACTCATGGAAATCTCCTTAATCGAAGTGGTTGATACTGAATGAAGTAACAAGGTAGCGACTGCGGTTGGCTTTATTCCTCAACCCCAGTCCGTCGGGCAATTGATCCGCATCATAGGTTGCTATTCCTGCCCCCTGAGTTTCCTGAAAGTCTTAGAAGAAGCTATAACGAACAGTCACTCCATAGGTACGTGGCGCCTCCAGAAAGAATGCCTCGGTACCCGAGTACGCTATCGGTGCTGTAGCCAAAAGGGCGTAGGCTTCATCGGTCGCATTTCTCACCCACAGTGCGGCATCCCAGTGATCATTGCGCCATCCCAAACGGACGTTCAGCAACTTCTTATCCTGCTCGACACTGTCAGGCTGATAGGTTGGGTTAGTGAAGTGGTCTCCCATAAAGCTGTAGTCACTGCGCAGGTAGGTCACGCCATCAGCAAGGGGTAGCAAAAAGGTCGCGGACAAGTTGCCGCTCCAGGTGGGCGCATAGGGTACATCCAAGTTCAGCTCGGCCAGATCGCCGTCAGTGTACTCGGCATCCAGATACTGCAAGCCACCTGACAGCATCAGGAACTGCCAGGGAGCGGCGGAAAAATTCAGATCCACACCAGTGCTGGTGCCTTCAGCGGCGTTGCTGACAAATGAACCGACTCCAGTGGGCTGTTGGGCTAGAAACTGTAAATCACTAAACTCTGTGTAAAACGCACTGACATTCAGTTGTAAACGACTGTCTAACAGTTGTGATTTGATACCTAACTCATAGTTGGTCGTGTCCTCGTCCTTGAATTCCCGAGGTGCGCCCTCGCCGGCTACACCGTTAAACCCGCCTGATTTACTGCCCGTGGATATGGATGTGAACACCATCGTATCTGCATTCACAGACCAAGTGAGGTTGGCCAAGCCGGTAAACCCATCGGCATCGCGGTCAAAGCTCCCATCAACGGGGGCGAACGCTATTTCTACCAAAGAGCTGCCGGTACCGAAGAGTGCCGCTGTGGAAAATGGCTGTGTGTACAGGTCGGCATCCTTGGTCTCTGTGGTATACCGTAAACCTAGGGTTGCCGCCCAATCCTCGGTTATTTTGTAGGTGGACTGACCGAACAGGGCGTAGGTTTCGGTCTTCCATGTGTTGTTGAAAAAGACGGTATCGCCCGGCTGCACGAGACTACCGAATATCGGACCCAGCCCTGTTGCCGCACCTCCCACCGCGATTATGTCATCCCCAATAACAATAGGTGCCTCGTCCTTGCCCCCCCGCGTGCGTTCCTCATAGGCATAAAACGCGCCCGCCATATACTGCCAAGCGCCGTCTAAGTCACTGGTCAGGCGGAATTCCTGAGAATACTGTTCACCACTATATTTGTCATCAATAATACCCAGAACGTCAAGCTCGGATCGCTCGGCGTCTGTAGAGGTTTTGTAGTCGTAGTCATTCCAGGCGGTGAGAGAGGTCAGGACTGCCGTATCGAGTTCATAATCCAACTTCACATTAACGGCATCTGATTCCATTTCAAAATTAGAGTCCACGTTCACATTGTTTTTGTAGTTAAAGGCATCGTTTTTCGGAACCGGCAGACCTTGGGTTATAAGTTGGTCAGTGACGGCGGCGGTTTGGGTAGCATCAGCTGCACAACAGCTGTCGTCACGATCGACATGAGCAACGGTTAGTTGCAGGCTGAGCGTTTCGATTGGCAGCCACAGCAGCTTGCCTCGTGCATTCCAGTCCTGTGCTGCGTTGAGGTCAGCACCGGTATTACTCTCCATCCAGCCATCGGTTTCATACCAGTTACCCGCAATGCTGTAGGCCAGTGAGTCACTAATAGGTCCGGTAACGGCACCCACGTAACGTTGCAGAGAGTAATCCCCGAGGCTGGCTTCAACATATCCTTCCGTTTCCTTGAGGTTAGGACTTTTCGTGATGACGCTGATCACCCCTGCGTTACTGTTCTTGCCGTATAGCGTGCCCTGCGGCCCCTGCAATACTTCAATCCGCTCAATGTCAGTAAGCTCCGACATACCGAGGCCGGAACTGCCCATATAAACCCCATCTAGGATGAAGGCGACCGAGGGCTCCAACGCAGGGTCATTTTGCGCTGTGCCAAAACCGCGAATTCGCAGGGCAGTCGCAAACGGGCTTAGGTTTGAGCTGACGGTCAACGCTGGCACTAGTGCCGCGACATCACTGATATCTTGGATACCGGCTTCTTGAATGGTAGCCGCAGAGATAGCCGTTACCGTGATGGGAATATCCTGCAGACTCTCGGCCCGCTTGGTCGCGGTTACAACAACCTCTTCCAGCATGGGTGTCTGAGCGAGAACCCCCGCTCCATAGCTAACGAAAGCAAGGGCGGATACAAGCGTCTTTATTCTAGTCATGCGCTACTCCTTTTAGTTTCTTTTTGCACTGAGGGCAGCGTGCTCTTCAGAGTCCTGCACTAGCGGATTTATGATCATGAGGTCAGGCACAAGTAATGGATTTTCAGGCAAGAACGGTTTGATGTTATTGAGCCAGTTGTTTAATGACGGTTCGAGCGTAAGCCCCAAATGCTGATCCATACCCACCATATAGTTAAATACCACCTGCGGGAATATGGCGAAATCTACCAGTGATGGTTCTTTGAGGCCTCCGAAAAATGGCCCTCCCTGCAAATTCTCAATCAACTGCAGAGGCACACGCGCTTGCATGTCAGATAAGGACTCTGTGTGGTCTACATTGCACATCATATGTTTAATAAAAGGCGCCGTTTTCAATACATCAGGCCAGGCGTTGCGAATTTCATCGGGCAAGGGCGTCTGGCTGCTGACAATTGCGGCGAGTCGCCATGCACGATGTCGAAACTTCGCGCTCATCTCGCCTTCATAAGCGGATCGGAAGCCAGCCAAAATAAGACTATCTGTTACCCATGAATCCAGCGCCAAAATACTTTCCCTTTCCTGCTGAATGCTACCCAACAAGGGCTTTTCAGGAAATAATTCGTCTAACCATATCGCCAACGGGGTAGAGTCGGTTCGCCACTCATCGTCGATCTGCAGAACGGGAACCTGGGGCTGCCCGGTGAAGGCTATTTCTCTAGGATCTACAGGGTTAACCGGAACAAACTCAAAGGGCAGCTTTTTATAGTAAAGACAACAGCCCACCTTGCGTACATAGGGACTTGTTGAGTAACCGTACAGTTTAATATTCGCCACTTCACACCTCTATTCATTTGTCACTTGAGTGAGATACTTATCAACGCTGCAGGGCTAAGGCGTCAATCGGTTATCTCCTATCTCTTACTGCGCTTAGTTTTACGCGAATCAAGTCGTAGGAAAATGATGTTTTTACCGCATTTCTGGTCCCTTTTCTCGAAAGGAAGCCCTACCGCTTGACTATTTAATTCTCCCAGATAATTGTTTCATGATCCGTGTCGGGTACTTTATCAAGCGTGTAATCAACCGCCACTGACCCATCAGCGAGTGAAGGCCACAAGGGTTCCACCATTTGGCTGTCGAGTGAATAAAGCACTTTACGAAGCTGATTGAATTTCTCTGGGTGTGATGTAGAAAGATTGTGCTGCTCAGTTGGGTCTTCATTGAGATTGAAAAGCCAGGTTTTACCGTTGTGCTCCAATAGTTGTAGCTTCCAGCCGTCTTGTTGCACGACTTTATATCCGCCAGTCCTCCAGAAAAGTGGCCGGTCTAAAGACGGCTGTTTCGGGTCCAGCGCCACCTTAAGAATGTCCTTACCATCGATGATACGATCCTCAGGTGGCTCAATTCCCGCGGCGGCAAGCACCGTGGAAAAGATATCGATATGAGCGACTGGCGAATCATACTGGCTACCTGCTGCAATTTTTTCTGGCCAGCGAATAAAATACGGTGTGCGAATCCCGCCTTCAAAAAACGTCATCTTCCAACCGCGATAGGGCTTGTTCAGGTCGGGTAGGCCGACGTAAGCAGCACCGCCGTTGTCGGATGTAAAAATCACTATGGTATTATCCGCGAGGCCGTTTTTCTCCAGTGAGGCCAGCACCTGACCAATGCCTCGGTCCAGACCACGAATCATGCCTGCATAGGTTCGCTCGGTATGGTTCTCTATATGACTTAAAGCATCATAGTCCCGCTTTTCCGACTGTAACGGCGTATGGGGTGCGTTATAGGCCAGATACATAAAAAACGGCCTATTACGATTAGCCTCGATCGCCTTGATGGCTTCGCGACTAAAGTAATCCGTCATATGGGAGTCGGGTTTAAATCTATCACCCTTGTTGAACCTCACAGCGTACTTTAGGTTGGGCCAAAGGAACCTGTCGATTGGATCGAAATCTTGCTTTGAATTAACAACCTCAGGATCGTCTTCCTCCATGAACATCCCGCCACCCCCCAGAAAACCCAGAAATTCATCAAATCCCTGATCATTGGGCAACATGCCTTCTTTTCCACCAATATGCCATTTCCCTATTGCAAGCGAATGGTAGCCTTTTTCCTTGAGCGCTTCGGGCAGTGTAAGCTCACTACCGGGCAAACCTAGTGACCTTGGATCTGGGTAGTTCTCGACATTTTCCTCTTTAAAGCTGGCACCACTAGCCATTTTCATAAATTGCGGTGATGCCGGCGTAAATTCAAACCCAACCCGTGTGGGATAACGACCTGTGAGCAACGCAGCGCGAGAAGGCGCGCAGCTAGCGTTACCGGTGTAACCGTTGGGGAAATGAATACCTTGCGCTGCAATCGAATCGATCTGCGGTGTTGGTAGGCTGCCACCGCCTATACCACCGCCATAGTAGGCAATATCGTTGACGCCAAGATCATCAACAACAATCAATACGATGTTGGGAAGCCTATCAACGTCATTATCCTTTGACGGCGACGCGCTGGGTCCTTGCTCCCAGGTAACGGGCTGATTTTCTCCAATCGGGCTCACAAATTCAGAGATAATCCCCGGCAGGTAATACCAATACTGTGAAAAAAGATATCCGCCTACCACCACCAGGCCAAGCAGACCGATCATTACCTTCTTCATTACCTTCTCCATCATAATCAGCCGTAGAGTTTCACGTCGATTACGCCTTATAGAAATGTTGCTTTTACCGTATTTCTGGTCTTTTTTCTCGGAATAAAGCCATGGTCACAGGCACCGGTGCCAAACCTATTGTGTAGTAGCGTCGCGGCGTTGATCTAATCGAGCGCCACCCGGGTGTAGGGCGCACTGATAGGTATGGTGTTGCCGCCGACGGTGACCGTGTGGGTGGTGACGAGGTCGATCGATGTACGACTGGGCTCGAGAGGGATGGAAGCGGCCCAGGTGTTGCCGGCGCCGGTCATGGTGGTCCAGTTGTCGTCCGGGAAAAGGTCGTAGAGGTACCAGGACGACCCTTCGGGTCCGCGGTCGTACATCCAAAAGATCCGGCTGTCTTCGGGCACGCCACCGTCAGGGAAGGTCAATGTCACGTCGAGGGTGGCGCCATTGACCGTGGTGGCGATGTCGGGTGTCTCGAGCCCGCGATCGGCACCGAAAAGCTGTTCGGCGAAGAAGGCGGCGTTGACGCTGTCGCCAGGCGCCTCGGGATGGCCGGGCCTGTCGTGGCCGCCATTGGGCAGGATGTAGGTGCGCAGGTCGGGCAGGATCGTGCTGGTGCCGGGCACGTCGTATGCCACCCAGTCGTGCGAGCCGGGGAGGCTGAAGTACTCGACACCGCGGGTTGCCAGTTCATCCCAGTTCTCGCTCACGTAAAGGTCATCGGCGACGCGGTCAAAGCTGGCCTGGATGTCGGCTTCGGACCAGCCGAAGGGTCGGGCCAGGTCCAACAAGGCTGCGGTGGATCGGTATCCCTTGTTGTAGTAGTTCCACGGCTGATCGCCCGCTGGCAGGCCCGCGGCTCGGGCGGCATCGAAGCCGATATTGGCAGCGGCAACCTCCGCAACGGCGGCCGGGTCGTTGGCTCGAATAGGCGATAAGGCCGTGAATGCTCTTGTGCTCCTCACAGCGGTAATGCGCTCGTCGTGAATAGACGAGATCAGTGGAGTGATGCCGTTCTTGGAGCCGCCATAAGCAATCACCCGGCCCGGCCGGAACACGTCGTCGTCAAAGGCCGCGGTGATCGACCGCATCATGATAGCGCTCCACAGGTAGTATTCGGTGAAGCGCCAGTCGAGGTCGTCGAGGAAGCGATTTCGGAGGATAGCCTGGGAGGGCAGCCCTGGGTACTGGGCGATTGTTTTGATCTTAGCCATGACCACCCCGACGCCGCCGTCGATAGCCACTTGCTCGCCGGCGAACAGCCGCTTGTCACCCTCGCCGCTTCCGGACAGCGAGCCGCTGATGACGAATCCGTCTACGGAACCCTCCAGAGGAGCGATGAGTCTTACGGGCACCCGGATCTCGACGCCCACCCACCAGTCATCGACGTGGATGTCGATGAGCTTCTGGCGGGTAGTGCCGTTGATGGTGTCGACGTGCCAGTCCTCCACGACCACAACGTCGAGGGTGCTGGTGTCGGTCATGGTCGGCATGTGGAAGGGTTCGTCCAGAGTGGGGCCGTTGAACGCAGGTTCATTGACAGATATTGTGATTCCAAGCGAAGCAGATAATTGTCCATCTGAAGCATTAACTGTGATGCTGTATGTGTTGTCTTGATTATCGTCTTGTGGGTTCTCATAATCTGGCGGTGATTGAAACGTCAATAGACCAGAAGAAGGGTTAATTGATAAAAGAGGTGAGTCAACCCCACTTATAGAATAGGTAATGGTATCCCCGTCAGTATCAGTTGCTTTGATGGGTGTAACAGTCGAGGTGTTTTCATCAATAGCATAATCAGTTAGACCAATTAACTCGGGTGCTGCATTTCGTCGGAAGCCTGAACTATCGTCCCCACCTCCGCCTCCACAGGCAGTGAAAAATAAAATAAAAATATAGACATATTTATGCTTAGTCATGCAATGCACCAAAATTTCTAACAATTTGATAACGCTTCACCTCGTGCTTCGTCTATTTTCCGCAAGTGACTGTTAGGCCAGCGCCTCGGTGAGCGAATGGATCTGCATTTCGTCAGCTGCCAGCGTTGGATTTTTCGGCAAATGCTCAGACACGCGCTTCAACCAGCCCTTTATTACCGGGTCCACCGCCGCGCTTAAATTCTCCTCCAACCCAAACATGTAGCCAAACACGAGTTGTGGAAAGACAGCAAAATCAAGCATGGTCGGCTGATCCAGCCCGCCCATATAGGGGCCATCACCAATGTGTCCAACGAGTTCTGAAAAAATGCGAACTTGCATGTCCTCATAGCTCTCGGTGAGATCCATATTTTTGGCCATGTGCCTTATGAAGGGCGCCACCCGAAGTCCCAAGGGCCACATAAGGCGAACTGGTAAGGGTAGCGGCGTATCTGCGCTCACCAGCGCTGCCAGGCGCCATGCTCTGAATAAAAATTGAGTGTTAAAGCCACCATCGATCGATCGCCTAAAATAACCAGGCAGGTATGTGTCGCTTATCCAGCGATCAATTTCATCAATTTTTGCTTGGTGCACCAAGGGATAGAGCGGTTTGTCGGGAAAGAGTTCATCCAGCCAACGGGCATGATCAGAAGACTCGCGTCGCCACTCGCCGTCCACTTCCAGTACCGGCACCTTTGTGCCATTGGTGTGTCCGATGGTGGCTTTAGGTTTGGTTGGGTTAACCGGAACGTGGGTGAAATCAATCCCCTTGTAGTAAAGAAAACACCCGGTTTTCCGGACATAAGGACTGGTTGCGTAACCGTAAAGCTTTATATTCGCCACTTAAAACCTCCAATCATTTTTCACTTGTGTAAGATGCTTGTCAAAGCAGCTGGGCTAAGGGGCCAATCGGTTATCTGCTATCTCTGGCGTCCAGTTTCACGCTAACTAAGTCTTATGGAAATGTGGGTTTTACCGTATTTCTCGTCCTTTTTCTCACATTTTGGTCATGCTCATAGGCATGCAGATAAGCTGTAATATACAATATCAAGGATGGACGCCCTCTCGCACATATTGAAAACGATCCAGCTATCTGCAAAAGCGTACATTTGCATAAGCGGAGGCGCGCCCTGGAATCTCCAGTTTATGTATCGCCCCCAGGGTATCTTTCATATCGTAATGCAAGGTCAGTGCTATCTGCGAGAAGGTAATAGCGATGAGGTAATACTATTGCAGGCGGGAGATGGCGTAGGCTTCCCCACCGGAGGAATTCACTGGATCAGTGATAGCCCCTGCAGCCAGGATCTACCCGCAGAGAATGTCGTAAACGTGACTGGCGATAAAGATCTGTTCCTGCTGAAATCCGGCGAGGTGACAGCTTTCTCTGCCGATGGCGACTCCTGGAGGAACAATTCCCGAACGGTGCCATCACCTGACAGCGATTCTCCGAAGGGCTCACAGGAAACAATATTGTTGAGTGTTACGGTATCCTATGACTCATCGGTTGAACATCCATTCCTCAAAAACCTTCCCTGCTTTATAAAGGCCAGCGCCAGGTCAAGTGATGATCTGCACAGGCAGGAGGTCCTGGCGAACCTCTTGATAGAGGAATCATTCGGGTCATACCCCGGAAAGCCACTCATGGTTGATCACATCACTGAGCTCTTGTTTGTTCAGATGCTCAGAGTGCACATGCGCAAGATGAAACATTCCAACGGCTACATGGCTGCACTCTCCGACCCTCACATAGGTGTGGCGCTGAACCTGATCCACACGGAGACAGATCAAAAATGGACGGTTGAGGCTTTGTCCGAGGCCTCTGCGATGGGACGCACCGCTTTCACGCAGAAGTTTGTCGATATGGTCGGGGACACCCCTAAGTCCTACTTAACCAATACGCGCTTGATGAAAGCAAAGACCCAGCTGCAAAACACCAATGATTCGATGATTAGTATTGCTGAAAGCGCTGGCTACGCCTCCGAGGCGGCATTCGGAAAAGCGATGAAACAGCATTTTAACACTACACCTGGCGAGCTCCGAAAAAATATTGAGTGATAGTGAACGGTAGGGTATCGACAAGTTAAATGCTTCAGACCGATAAAACCCTGTCCTCAGCCTCGCACAGCCGCCCTACTCCATTCTGCAAACGCGTCTGATAGATGCCTTCCCAGATTGGATAAATTACTGACAGCTGCATGTGCAACCAGAAACCGCTGAGCCTAAATCACAGACTTGAACTTTCGCATCCCCCGCTCTCGCACCCTTGTGTTCCCATGTGATTGCTCAGCCCGATTGTTGGCATACTGAACAGTGTCATGAACGGCGTTCGGAATCAGTTCCCGATCTGCAACTCCATAACTTCGCAGCTTGTCCATCACTATCTTTCTGGGCTCGCCGCCATGAGATTGCAATAACCTTTTGAAGAAGCGTTTAGCGGCAGCACCATCACGTTTTTCCTGAAGATAGACATCAGCCACTTCACCAGCCTGATCCTCAGCTCGCCACAGGTAATGCTGTTTGCCGTTGATCTTCACAAGGACTTCATCGATGTAGAAGGTGTCGCCATACCCGCGATGTTTCGGCTTCAATCTCGGAGTGTATATCGCACCGAATTTGCTGCACCACAGCCGAATGGCCGCTCGAGATACAATGACACCGCGCTCAGCCAAGAGATCCTCGATATCGCGGTGACTCAGATTGAATCGATAGTAAAGCCAGACGGCATACGAAATAATATCTGGCGGGAATCGGTGGCGCTTATAAGTATTCCTCCGCTGATTATACCCATATCAGAGATTTAACTTGGCGGCACCCGTTAGAGTGTTGTTGCAACTCGATATATGACGCATAGGAGCATCAGTGCCGAGGGATAGAACGTCAGGGCAAAACCGGTAGCACGTGATGACGCCCCGCTGCTATAGCCCAAGAAAAACAGAATCCGACCAATGGCAAAACTGAGCGCAGCGAGTGGGATAACTGAAAGCCATGCCCCTGGCATAAGCAGCGCCCAACTATAGTAGGCGACGATAGCGAGCATGGTCTGCTCAAGGGTATTTTGTAGCAGCGCCTGTAATAACTTCGCCTTGACTGAGCCTTCAGTGAGGCCAGCCCCATCAATATCATCAGGCGTAAAAAAGCGATGTCGCGCAAGTCGTCCTATCGAGAACATCAGGAACACACACACCAAGACCATTGACGCGGTCGCAACCCTGAGTCTTTCAATAATCTCTACCGACGTATTAAAATCAAACGGATTAAAACGGACGCCTAGAATGATCACCGCAAGCGCTGACGCAAAACCAATCAGCATGCCCAGTGCCGTGCCTTTTTGTTTATGCGTCAGATTCATTTTTGCCATGCGCAGGTCTTTGTAGGCTTCAAGTAGTTTATTCAGAACCATCCTCTCACATACCCCAAAGAACGCGTCAACGCATATAACAGCGTGTGTCAGTCGAAGTATAGGAAAAATAAAAGGGCTATTGTGTCAAGGTAGCCTCACCAATACGCATTACCGCGCCTAAAAATATCGAGGCTAGTCGGTCTGCCTCACTGAATGTCTGCCCATGTGACTGATCGCGCAATGCA
>CAJXWP010000002.1 GCA_913062625.1 uncultured Haliea sp.
CTAACTATGAATACAGCACAGACGGGGTTAACTTCACCCCCTTAAGCCCAGTAAGTAAAGCTAGCCCCATTACAATAACCGGGCTGGAAAGTGGCAAGGATTATTCGATAACGCTAAAAGCCGTCAATAGCAAAGGTAAAAGCGGTCCTTCCAAGGTCGTAACGTTTACTACTCCTGCCTCTGCCCCAGGCGCACCGACCAGCCTCTCTGCAACGCCAAGCAATGGACAGGCCAAAATCACGTTCACTGCAGGCGCAGACAACGGTGCGAACATTACTAACTATGAATACAGCACAGACGGGGTTAACTTCACCCCCTTAAGCCCAGTAAGTAAAGCTAGCCCCATTACAATATCAGGGCTGCTCAATGGGATGGTGTATTCGATAACGCTAAAAGCCGTCAATAGCAAAGGTAAAAGCGGTGCTTCCAAGGTCGTAAAGGTTACTACCTCTCCGATTCAATTTGATGGTCTGAGCTATAAAGTCATTAAAGTGGGTCAAGTCGCAGTGACGGGTCGGGTAGTAGGTGACGCCAAAACTGCCATCATCATCCCTGCTACTGTTACCGATATCGACAGCGGAATAAAGTACAGCGTCACGACCATTGAGGAGCGTGCTTTCTACAAGAACGACCTCACCAGCGTGATTATTCCAGACAGCGTGACGACCATTGGGGAAGGTGCTTTCGCAAACAACGCCCTCATCAGCGTGATTATTCCAGACAGCGTGACGACCATTGGGGATAAAGCTTTCGCGAGCAACAACAACGCCTCCGCCACACCACCGTTCGGCGGCCCCACCCTCACCAGCGCCACTTTTTTGGGGAATTTCGGAACATTCAACCTCGGCATGTTTGAAGGAAATGCCAACCTAGCGACCATCACTTATGTTCGAGACGCCACGGACTGGGATGCCCGAACCTTCACTAACACTGGCCCCACAGGAAAAGTCACCGCGTCCGTAGCAGATTCTGGGCCTAAACCGGAACCTCCTCCCACGTTCTGCTCGCGTTTAGGGCAGGGGTGCGTTCCCACGGCACCAGCACCAGCACCAGCAACGTTTGACGTTGGTGGCCTCAAGTATTCTGTGATCGACTCGAATGTCAAAGTGGTTGGCCAATCAGACAAAAAGCTTGCATCGGACATCGTCATCCCAGAAACAGTCACCAATAACGAAACAGGTAAAGTCTACCGTGTCACTGCCATAGCGATTAGCGCTTTCGAAGATAACAATCTCAAGAGCGTGACCATCGGAACCAACGTTATCGTTCTTGAAGAGAAAGCGTTCAAAGGCAACAAACTCGTCAGAGTGCTTATTCCCGGCAGTATCACGACCATTGGGGAAAAGGCATTCCAACAGAACAAGTTTGCCAGCCTAAATATTCCATCCAGCGTTACGACTATTGGAGATAACGCTTTTAATGACAACGAACTTACCAGCGTTGCCTTCAAAGGAAGTTATGGCACGTTTAACAGTGACACGATGTTCGCAAAAAATGAGTCCTTATCCACTATTACCTACTGCACAGGCGCTGCGGGTTGGTCTGAGCAGCCATTTTTTAATGGTCAAGATAGCGTTAAATCGGCTCCGATTAGTTGCCCAGCTACAGTCAATCTAAGCGGTAAAGTTCAGACTACCTTCTTTTTTCCTGATGGAGGCGCCGAGGTTGTACCGGTTTGCGCAATCGTGCTGGCCAGCGGCCAGTTCATGTTTAGCTGTGACCCTATTGGACCCTTTTCACTTAATAACTTGCCGCGCGAAGCCGATGGTACTGTTGTTCGTCAAATCTATGCGGATGGCTTTTTCCCCTCTGTTACGACTCTAGCCGAGTCTGGTGTTGAAACAATCACTATGGAGCGAGCGTTTGATTGTAAAGACTACAACCCGACCTCGAACCCACTTGAGGTTCCCGCTTCTGCCGGCAAGGTGCAGACGCTATCAGGCAGGGTGTTGTTGCAAGCCACCGACACGCCACTGTGCGCTCTAGTGCTTGCCAATGGTCAGTATATGTTCTCATGTGGTGATGAAGGCGCGTACTCACTAGAGTTCCCGCTTGATGGCAAAGGACAATACAAGCTGCAAGTATATGCGGATGGTTTTGCACCGGCCGTGCAGACGTTCAATGAATTCGATAGCCCGTCCGATGTTCGGATGGCGAGGTCTTCAGAGTGTCAGGCTGCACCGCCTCAGTGAACTAAGTCGAGAAATTTTTCAGCAATACACAGCGGCTCCTTCGGGGCCGTTTTGCTTTCAGGCATTTTCAGTTTCGTACCACCCGCGCTGTGGCCATTGGCGCTGACGAGACGTCCGGTATCCTGTGCCTAAACCATGAACGAGATGCTTCCACTAAACAACACTGCAACAGCTCTAAAACGCCACCTGCTGGCTCCTGCAGTATTAATGCTCTAAATGCTGCTATCAGAAAATGTGTTAGCACAAGAGACGGTGACACCCGCTCAAGACAATAATGCAAGCGACCCTGTTAAAATGGAGGTCACTCTCAAAGAGGTTGTGAAGTTCAATGGGGGCTTCCAAGGCGCCACACAAGGTGCAGGCACACCCAACCGCTAGCACCCGCTTGCTTTCATGGTACTTGGAGATCTGCTGGTTAGGGTTGGTCTTCAAGTCGAGTTGTGCTCCAGGGCCGATTGATACGGTCGACAACAAACCCCGGCAGGTTGATGACGATTCGGGTAATTAGAATCATTTGCCAGGGGAATGTAATGCGCGGTTTATTGCGCGCAAGGCCTTTGGCGATAATCGCTGCGGCTTTAGGTGCGCTGATCAGAAATGGCATAATAGAAGTGTCGCTGGCGGTCATGGCACTGCGAATATAGCCCGGACAGATAACGGAGACGCCGATACCCATGGCGCGAAAAGTGCCGCGTAGCGCCTGGCCATAATGTTTCAGAGCGGCCTTGGAGGACGAGTAGGCAGGTGAGCGGGCTACTCCAGCATAGCCCATGATCGAGCTCATAATAGCAACCTGTGCATTAATAACCGGGTAAGGTCTGCGCGTGGACATGACTTCTAATGCAGGATGAACGGTATTGAATACGCCATGGACATTAATATTAAACGAGTCGACAGCAGCCTGATGTAAACCATTTACCACGCTGGCGCCAAGAGCAACACCAGCGTTGGCAATGACTAAGTTCAAGGGGGATTCAGCGTCGCAGGCGTAGATCCATTTTTTGAGGCCTTCAGCGTCGGTGACGTCGCCAACCCAGCATGCTGCTGACGCGCCTGCATCCGTGCATTGGTGGGCAACTGTCTGGAGACGCTCTCGGTCGCGCCCAGTGATGAACAGGGTGATGCCCGGCGCGGCGTAATGTAGCGCAAGTGCGGCACCGATGCCGCTGGAGGCGCCGGTAATAAGAATAGACTTTGGGGCAGAAAACATACAAAACGCTCATCGTTAGCCTGTAAAGGCGAGTATTAATAACATAGAGGTCGCGTGGAATAAACGAGCAAAAAACATATCGCGATTTTCAGAGTTTTCCTGTCAGGATTTGCTTGATCAAGAGTCTCGGCTGGTGCCGAAATCACTGCGAGAAAGTACAGAGACACACCTAAGCTTCGAGCCGTTGTCAGTACCCTGCAAGGCGCATCTCAGGTCATCACGTGGGCATTTCGTGAATGTATTCAGTCCAGTTATCCGTACCAGTAAGGGAATCTTCTCTCAACAGGCCGCTTGTCTGTACTACACTGGCAGTAGTCGGATCGCCAACTTCTTTGGTGTCACGTTACCGTACTATGAACCGCCATGAACTTTCGATGGCGAATGGAGCGACTGCTTATAGCGGCAGCGAAGCTGCGGAGAGCCACAGGAAATGATTCATCGATTGTTGACCGCCGGCTCTTGCTTTGCATTCAGTTTGTCATTCCTGATGGTGGTGGGGTGCGCTTCGGTCAAGCCGGCAGTGCACAAGGGTGCGCCCCAGACAATTTCGGATCGTGGGGTTCAGGAGCACGGCAAGATTTGGCCCCGCAGTATCGATTCTGCCTACATGGGGACGTGGGGGGATAACCGAAACTCCGGCACGACTCTGGTTACGAGTTTCGAGAGACGCAAGCTCGCAGGACAGAGTGAGTACCTAAGCTGGACACAGCCCAATTCTCCACCCGTTTCGGCCCTGCTGACCAACGGCAGCACCGAGGCGCCGAATGGCCTGATTATTGCGGTGTCCCCTCGGGGTGGAGGTACCTCGACGGTGGTCGCTCTCGACCCGACCGGGAAGGTTGTGTGGCGAACCGAAGAGTGGACTGGCGAAGACAAAGACGGAGACGGTATTCCCGATCGTGCAGGGATGGGCAATGCGGTTGCGTCGAGCGCCGGAATCCAGGCGCCGATGGTGGATGAAGAAGGCGCCCTTTATGTGGGTGACAATTATGGCGTTTGGAAGTTGGACCAGAATACCGGTGAACGCATCTGGTTTTCGCGCTTCTCGGACTACAGTGGCAACACGCTTGCTTCCAATGATCTGCGACTCCTCAATGCGGGGTACGACGGGCTGGTGGGAAATGTCTTCTCTTCGGGATGGCATATCTGGCTCGATCGCCGCGATGGCTCTCCGGTCATCGTCAAGGAGCCTGACCCGTTCTCCGCGAATGATTGCCCCCTGCGCTCACGTCTTTATCTGAGTGTCAGCGGTGGGGAGATGGACAAGTCCGGCGAATTGGATGAACTTGTTTGTCTGGCCTACGACGCAAACAACACGACGCCACAGCCCAACAATTTGGCTGTCCGTCCTGCCATCCCCGGTGTTTCCGAACATGCCCGCTATATTTTCACGTACGCGGGACCTGTCGGTAAGCCCGATTCGTCGCGGCTGATCGCCTATGACTTTACCCACAGCGACGAGTCGGGCTGGGGAATCGAGAAGGCCTGGGAGCGTGTGGTTGCCGGATTGACGGCTGCTTCTCCGACTATGAATCCAGACTATACCGTGGTCAACGGTTCCGATGCCGATGGGAGTGTGAACTTTACCGACGTGGAAACCGGGGATTCGCTTCCTAAATTCCCCACCGACTTCAACAGCTTTGGCTCCCCTTTCAATAACATCGATGGCTTGTTCTGTGATGCTTGGTCTCTCACTTGTATTTCAACAGATGGGGAAATCTCCATTCAGGCCGATCATTCCCGAACGGAAGAAATCGCAGCTCAGGTATTGCCCGAGTTGGATAACCACGCAATCCCTTTTCTGTGGGGGACAACGCCGGATGCAGACTATATCGGCGGGATGGTTCTCGATCCTGCCCGATGGACGGTCACCGCCAGTATTGGCTACCCGTATTTTCTGGGCAAGGTTCTGGGAACCTTCACCCGGCTCGGCGGTTTGACCCCGACGGCCATGATTCCCGTCACGTTCGATGCGAAAACGGGCAATTTGATGCCGGGGCAGATCTTCAGCCCTGAGTTGGCTCGGCCCGGTATTTCGCAGGCGAATGCCATGGTGACCACACACGGTCGCTACGTCGTGCAGAAAGCCGAACTGCTCACCTTGTTCTACTACTATCTCTTTCAGGGGAACTATAATTTCTTTAATGCCAACGCTATCTCGCGTGATGATGTGACGGAAGAGGAGATGAAGGAATTGCGCGAAACGAGTGCGCAGCTCAATTACTTTGGTCTCTTTGGCCCGATCGACGAAGAGGGCATTGTGCCGGCAGCATGGAAAGTTCCGCAGCCCGAAGCGGGGTTGACCATCTACGAACCAGTATCTTTCCGCGAGAGCGTCCGTAACCAGGTTGAAATGAATCTCGATCTGGTGCGTTTCTCGCGCAAGAACATCTGCCTTACGGAAGGGTGCCAATTAGAGGAAGCCGCCGCGCGGCTGGGGTATGCCGCGTGGAATCTCGACAAGGCTGTACCGAAGCAGTTGGCCGAGGCGGTCACTCGAAGCGAATTGAGCGAGCAAGAGGGCGAGAGTCTGACCGCGGCCGCATCTGTCGCGGAGTCCGAGTGCCGCCGCTCGCGCGGGGGACTGCTGGCCAAACAACCGCGACTCCCTGACCGCAATGCAATTCAGGAAGCACAGCGGGCGGCGGCGACCTGCGAAAAACATCTCCAAGCGCTGCTCTTGAAACTATGAACTGTCGCATCCGGCAAACTCGCCAGTCGAAGATGTTGACCAGAGTTGTGGGCGTTGTTTTGCTGGTCGCGTCGAGTCTTGTGCCCGTTTGGGCTGAGGTCGATGGGCCCGATGCGTCTGCGGTTGTTGACCTTTCCTCGCGTTGGGTAGCGAGTGTTTCGGAAAAGTCGCCGGAGCTCACGGACCTCGTCACCGAGGATGCGGCCGCCTATTATGCCAACCTTCGTGATTTGGCTCTACGCGGTTCGATGGGGGCGATTGATGACCTTCACCCGATTGAACAATTGCAGGTCATGTTCCTTCGGCTCACGGTCCCATCGGATCGTCTGGCGACGCTGTCGGGAAACGAAATTCTCCTGCTTGCCGTACAAGAGGGATGGATCGGTCAGGACCTGCGTCGTAGCGACGAGCTTCGTGAGGTTGTCGTCGAAGGCGACACCGCCACTGGGCGCCTGTTCAAATTTGGCCTCGATGATCGCCCTGATCGAGGACGGCAATATTTTTCGTACGAGAACGGCAGTTGGCGTGTGGAATTGCGCGGCGAGACGGAGCGCCTCGAGAAAGACTTCCGTTCGTTTACCAGGCGCACGGAGTTGTCCGACTCGGAGGCAGCATTTTTCATTCTGGAGACACGCCTCTTGCGAAAGGTTATACCTGCGGATTTTGTTGCCCCTGAAGCCTCACCCGTCGCGACGGTGCCGGATTTACGGTATGTGCCAAGTGCTTCGGGCCTCCCAGACCACGACGCCTCCCAGGACCGAGTCGGCGCGTCACCTGGCAGTGCGCACACACTCATTGCTGTCCGAGAATCTCCTGATCTCCCGGGGTTCGCCGCGGCAACGATTGCGGATGTCGGGCGATCGCTGCGCTATGTGGTTGTGGTCGGAGACCTTCTGGGGGATGGGGCGGGCTATCGACTTGAGCGGGTAGCGGGAGATCGCGTCTGGTTGCGGCGCGGAAGCGACCTGGTGGTTCTGGTTCTGGATCCCAACAGCTCACCTCTGGCTGAACTTCGCACCATTGCCAAGGGGTCGGGTGAGGAGAGTTCGCTTCTGGATCATGCAGAACTTGGCAAGGATCGGTTCGGTATGATGTCCCAGTGGCGTAATATGGGGTTGCGTGGTCGGCCTCAGTTACTGCAGCAAGGGTCGCTTGTGCCTCAAGTGATCCCTGGTCGGGATGTGATAGGCGGCTTACGTGTGGGCCGGATTCTTCCCGGTAGCTTCTGGGATCAGATGGGTCTTTCCGAAGGTGACGTCATCGAACAGGTGAACAATAAGAAAATGGATTCGATAATGCGTTGGAGGGAGTTCATGAATATCGCAGAAAGCGCACAGGAAATATCGCTGGTCGTGGAGCGTGGCGGGGAACAGATTCGGTTGATTATCCGAACCATTCCAACGCACAGGGAGGGGGCACGAGCGTGAATAAAAATGCAGCGACCGATGACCCTAATGATAGGAAAAATAAAAGGGCTATCGTGAGTAGGTCTTCTTATGGATACGCGCCACAAGGCCTGAAAAGAGCGCGAACAGCCGGTTGATCACTGTGAAGTCCTGCCGGCCTCAGTCATCGAACAATTCACATCCGTCTATTGCTGAACTGTCGAACGCAGGGAGGTGAGCCAGAATTCTATCGATGAGCTCCCGGTCTTCAATACAGGACGTGATGGGTTATAGCACTAACGTGCACTTATTCAAGCATGCCTTGATGTTTCTAGATTTAGGTCGATCATGAACTGGAATTAGCACGAAGCAGAATCAGCCTGCGGCCGCAGAGGAGCCCGCAGTATGTTGCGGCATACCCTAATGTCACTGAACCGAGCACATTGATCAGCAGTGCGAGGTGGTTTCCTGACTGCTCCAGATTGAGGCTGATCAGGCTAAACAGGCTAAATGTGGTCATCCCGCCAAGAATGCCTGTAATGATGAAACCTGCAAACAGTTCGGCGCGAAGGTCTGCCCTGAAATCACGCACCACGGGTTGAGTAGGGTTAGATTCCGGCCACCAGCCCCGTTGGGTCAATGGTTTTGAAAGATCAGAGGCCGTTAGCGGGCTATCCAGATCCTTTTTAAGCACCCCTTCCAGAACGAAGAAGACGAACCCGATTAAAAAACAGCCAGTGATGTTGACGATCATTATTGCCACGTATTCCGGAAGCCCCATAAGTCCATGAAAAAGACTCGCCAAAAGGTGCCGAATGATGACCCCGATAGCGCCGCCGAAACCAACGGCAAGTATCATAATGAATAGTCTCACGAGGTTGCCGCCAGAGAACCAAGGAACCATCCAAACGTCACACCACCGTAGGCCAGCAGCGTAGTCCCGAAAATGTTCAGGAGCATCTGTCCTTTGTTGTTAATGCTCAGTAAGAAGTTGTCGAGTGAAAAGCTGCTAAATGTTGTGAATGCACCACAGAAACCGATGACCAGCAGTGATATGAGGTCGTTAAGGTTCAGTTTGTTGATCGCCTCATCCGTTGGGGTGAGATTCTTAAGATGCAAATCCTTTAGATCAATAGATAACCAGGCAACGGCGACACCGATCATGACACTGCCCACGACGTTAATGATGAGAACCGGTATCCAGCCAGGCCAGGATGTGTAGTTTGCTGCAAGCTTCTGGCTTAGAAACCGAGCAACCGCCCCCAGCGACCCCCCAGTCATTAGTAGTAGCAATGTGAGCAGCATATTCATTTTTCGCCAGTAACGCCTAAAGCACGTGTTGCGTTTTTTTGCTTAGGATGAATCATGGTCGCCCGTAGCTATAATGAGTTAATAGCGGTGAAGATAACACAGTCGCCCGTCCCAGAGGTAGCGCGCAGCCTGAGGGTCCTAGGAGTCTCAACGAATAGGCAGCACCGTCAACAGACTATCACCAGGGTGTGCCATTCGCCTTATGACTATTGTATTTGCTGGCAGTTGCACGCTGCAGACATTTTCAATGGGCACTGGTTTGCACGGTCTGAACACTCGGTCAGACAACCATCCTGACACCGTCAAGGATAGGGATCTTAGGGCGCACGATTGCAAAACGTTGGTGTGCGATTTCGGCTGTCGCCCTTGTCAGTTGCCGGATAATATTTTGTTTTTACAGGTGTCAACCCGCGATAATTGAGCACCTCCTAGCCTCAAGCAAGTACTTGAAAAAAGACTAACGTCCGCTCTTATAGTGGGCGAGCTTTGGTATCCGTTATGTTGCGTGTGTTTATGACGTATAGCCAAAACTGTTGAAAGCCATTACGTTGATCGATCAAACCTCGCAATCCGCTGCGATGCCAATGAACTCGCCTCTGCACAGACTGCCGCAACCGATTGGCATCGGCTGTTTGCTCATAAAGATGGCGAGCATGATTTAAGAGTGATTTACCTCTTTATTCGCCGTTTGCGAACGATGCTTATGGCTGTCGCCAGCGCGATACCACACGCCACCCCCGCCGTATTGGCCAGCAGGTCTGACCATTCACCATAGCGATTGACATGAGGTTGTACTAATTCGATTAATCCGCTGTAGGCTATGAAAAATGCAGCGAACAACATCCATCGCCGAGGATGACGTAACGCGACAGGAAAGACTAGAGCGGCATAGGCCATTAAGTGATGCGTTTTATCAGAGCCAGGGACTGAGGGTAGGCTGGTGAGAGGCCACAATGACAATGCCGTTATGGCCAGCAAGATACACAGACTTAATGCAAACCAGTATTTTTCAATAGACTGTAACGCGTAAATCATGCGGCTAACGGTATCTTTAGTGAGTTGATAAACGCCGGTAGCGAGCGAGGCCGGAGCTACCGTTTGCAGTTATAGACACTTTGGCGCCTAACAAGCCATTCCACTTAATACATCATGGGCCGGGGCCACGCGCCCCACGCATTCCAGTTCATTTCATTTGCCTGCGCGGATTCCACGGTCATCCGCTGCTCGTTTACGATATTTTGCTGTATTGAAAGGCGCTGATATTCCTGATAGTTTTTCTCTGAACCGACATAGACGCATTTACAGGATATGGTATCCGCATACACGAACGCCGTATTCCCATCTATTGTCGTCGGTACGAGCTTGCGTTCAGTCAGTGTTTTAAGCCGCGCCATTTTTTCCGGTGTGTCCGCCAGTTTCATCTGAAACCCTGCAGCGGACAATCGTCTTTCTGTATCCATCGCAGATTGGTTGGAAATGGAGGCGCAGCCGCTGATCGCGATAGCCGCCACTGCGACTCCCAAGCCTTTTATCAGTGTGTTGTTCATAATGTTCTCCTGTGATGTAGTGGGCGGTACAAATCAATACTTCTTTCTTAGCATAACACCTTTACTGGCGGGGAGCATGCCGATGTATTCGAATCGCAGGTTGTGATGTGAGCAAGATAATTGAGTTTGACCCTGCATTCAGCCGCTCAGAAAATCAGGGTCTATTGCTACTGATGTTAGGTATGCATAAGACTTGGTACAGTGCGCGGTTGAGTATTTTTTGCTGTGTCCTCACATTGCGGCCCTGAACAGCTGCTCGAAATCCGTCGCAGTGCAGATGCGGGGGTTAGTCTGATGACAGATGTCATTATTGGCAATGGCTGCCAATTGCAAAATTTGTTCATGTTTAACGCCGTGGGTGGCAAGTCCGCCCACTATACCGACGTCGGTCTTGAGCTGGCGCAGCCAATCAATAAAGGCTTCACCACCGCCGGCGACGCCTGATACATGCGCCAACTCGTCAAACTTTGCAGCTACCATTGGCTGGTTCCACGCTAACACCGTATCAATCATTAAGGCGTTGGCAAGGCCGTGGTGCAGATCGCAAACCGCTCCCAATGCGTGTGCACAGGCATGGACGGCACCAAGGTCCTTTTGGAAAGCGATTGCGCCTAGCATGGAGGACATCATCATATCGGACCGCGCCTCTAGGTTGTTCGGCTCGTTTACGGCCGTCAGTAATGCTTTGGCTGCAAGGCGCGTGCCCTCCAGCGCAATGCCGTCGCACAGTGGGTGATAATTTGGCGACAGGTAGCTTTCAATGTTGTGCGTGAGTGCATCAATACCCGTGGCAGCGGTGATATGAGGCGGCAACGATAGCGTGAGTTCTGGGTCGGCAAAAACACATTTAGCAAGAAGTTTTGGGTTAAATACCACGCGCTTTATATGGCTGCCATTTTCGCTGATCACGCTGGCGCGGCCAACTTCCGAACCCGTGCCAGCAGTGGTGGGTAGCGCCACTAAGTAGGGTAGGGCGTGCTCAATGATGCGTGACTGTGGATGGTCCCATACGTACTCTATAATGTTACCCGCATGGGTTGCCGCGACACCTACGAGCTTGGCAACATCAAGTGCTGCGCCGCCACCAAATCCGATAATGCAATCGGCGCGGTGATCGGCGAATGCCGCGGCCCCTGCCATTACCTGGCTGCTGGTTGGATTGCCAAAAATGCCGGAAAATATTGCGAGATCAAGATCGTTCAAATGGCTTTTGAATTCGTCCAGGACCGGCAGCGCAGAAAGTGCTTTGTCGGTGACCAGCAGTGGTCGCTGATAGCCAGCATCGCGAAGATGTGCTGCCACTAAACGGCGCGCGCCCGCCCCAAAGTGTATATTGGTTGGAAAACTGAAAGTGGTAATACTCATGGAATGGGCTCCGAGTTGCACAGCGCACTGGCGACGTATTAGATGATCTCAAGGTAACGTTTCAATTCCCAGTCAGTCACACTGTCCAGCCACTGGCGCCACTCCCAATCGCGGCTGGCACTGAAGTGGTCGACGAAAGTATCACCCAGCCAATCTCGGGCAATCTCAGACTGTTGGAATAAGCGCGTGGCGTCTATCAACGTGCGTGGAACACCTGTTGTGTTTTCCGCCCCGCGGTTGGTGCCGGTAATAGGAGGCGACGTTAATTTCAGTCCTTTTTCAACGCCATCGAGACCTGCCGCGATCACTGCTGCCATGGCCAGATAAGGATTGACGTCTGAGCCAGGGCAACGCGTCTCCAAACGCGTCGCTTTTGGCGAGGCGTTAATAACACGAAAACTGGCAGTGCGATTATCTACGCCCCAAGTGGGCTTGACGGGTGCCCAATAGCCATCGACCAGTCGCTTATAGCTGTTAATGGTGGGCCACAATAGTGGCGCGAAGTCCATCATGAAAGCCAGTTGGCCCGCGAGATAACTTTCAAACAGCGGGCTCATGTTGTGTGCGCCTTTAGCATCGTAAAATACATTGGTTTTACCATCACAGAGGCTCTGGTGAATATGCCCACTGCAGCCCGGTAGTTGCTGGTTTGGCTTGGCCATAAAGCTCGGCATGATGCCAAATCCGGCAGCAATTTCTTTGATGCCGGCCTTAAATAATACCGCCCGATCGGCTTGCTCTAGAGCCCTAGAAAATTGAATCGCAGCTTCGTAAACCCCTGGCCCGGTTTCGGTATGAAGCCCCTCCAGCGGCACTTTAAAGGCTAACATTTGATCCATGATAGCGTTAAAATAATCCTGATGTTGACTGACTCGCAACAGCGAATAACCAAACATACCTTGTGTGAGAGGTTCAGGATCGAGACCTTTCTTGGCCGCCCAACTCTGCGGCGTTTCGCAGAAGTTATACCACTCGAACTCCATGCCGGTCATTACCTGAAAGCCCTGTTTTTCAGCGCGTTTGAGTACCCTTTGCAAAGTCTGACGCGCGCATGCTGCATGCCCAGTACCATCAGCGTTCACAAATTCGCCTAACACTAAAGGGATATCACTATCCCACGGAACCCGGCGCAGTGTGTCAAGATCGAGTCGCGCCAGCGCATCGGGGTAGCCGTGTTGCCAACCGGTGAGCTCGGTGTTGTCGTAAGGTTGGTCCATCATGTCCCACCCCATTACCACATCGCAAAATCCGAAGCCGCCAGCAGGGAAGGGCTGGGCCGCACTCAGAAACTTATCAATGTGCAGGTATTTGCCGCGTAAAATGCCATCTATGTCAGCAACAGCCACTTTTACTTTGGTTGCGCCAGATTTTTTAAGTGCGATCAGTGCCGGATGCGAGCCTGACGTATTTTTCTTTGCTGTTGCCATAAAAAAGTCTCGTCGAGTTATTCAAAAGAGGCGATTGACTATGCGTTATTGTGTTGAGGTGCTGTCGTGCTCCAGTGCAAACTCTTCTTCGGGCGACAAGATTAAGCGGTGGCGTCCTACTAGGGTGAAGTACAAAATTGCCACCGCAAACCAGGCGGCTACCCACAGTACGCCCTGCCGATAGACTGGGTCAGTGAGCTGAAAAAACAAGGTTACACTGGCAATGAAAATGGTTAAACCGGCGCCTACTACGCCGAACGGACTGCGATAGGGACGCGCTAACTGCGGCAACTTACGGCGCAGTAAAATAAACGACAGGGCCTGCATGATGTAGGAGAACATGGCGCCAAAGACCGCCATATTTAACAGCGTACCGCCAATGGCCGCAGCGCCCTGGTCGGCGCCCATACTAAACCACAGAATAAACATGACGGTAAGTGCCAGTAACGCGCCGGCGATCATGGCGCGATGCGGTGTCTTCCGGCTGCCGTGCGTTATCGATAAGCTGGAAGGAAAGTAACCCGCACGGCTAAGCGAATATATTTGCCGCCCGTTAGCAAAAATGATGGTGTGGAAGCTGGCGACTAGGCCCAATACCGCTACCGTGGCAAGCAGTTTGGCAATACCGTCGCCATAGATTGCCTTAAAGCCATCAAGCAGTGGTTCGCCGGAGCTGGCCAATTGATACGAGCCGACGCCTGCAATTGATGGGTTCAGCCATAAAATCATGAATGCGGACAACAGCAAGGTGAAAAACCCAGCCAGAATGCCGCGGGGCATATCGCGTTTGGGGTCAACAGATTCTTCGGCCGCCAGCGGCAATTGTTCAATGGCTAGGAAAAGCCACACGGCAAATGGCAGGCAGGCTAGAATGCCGCCGAATCCGAACGGTAAAAATGGCCCATTACCGTCGGCCAGTAGCGCGCCGTCGGCACCGACATTCAGCGCCCATTTGTCAAAGTCTATCGAAGGCAGGGCGCTGGCCCAGAATACCAATAGACACGACAGTGCCAGCAAAGTGACGACCAGCGTTAGCTTGAATGACAGCTCTACTCCCACAATATTTAGGCTGATAAATACGACATAAAAGCCCACCCACCACAGCGGCAGAGTTGCCATGCTGGTATCGAAAATACCGGCCATGTAGCTACTGATAAAGTAGACGATCACTGCAGGCGTCAGCACATATTCGACATTTTCAGATAAACCGGTCAGGAACCCGCCCCAACGACCCATCGCGGTCCGTGCAAAAGAATAGGCGCCACCGGTGTGAGGCAGAGCTGGGGACATTTCCGCCAATGAAAAACACAAGCCCAGATACATAATGGCAATAATAATGGTGGCCACAAACATACTGCCCCAGCCGTTGGCCAGGCCAAGATTCCAACCGGAGAAATGTCCCGAAATAACCGCCCCTACGCCTAGGGCCCATAGAGACCAAACGCCGGCATAACGTTTTAAGCCGCGCTTATCAAAATAGCTCTGGTCGACCTTTGCATAGTGAGCGCCAGTAGGTTCCTGCATTGTCATTCTCCATTATTTGTTTTTTCAGAGTGTCGACATGGCCGTATTGTCCCCTCGTTCTTCGAAAGGGGCAAGCTGTCGTAGCTTCTTCCTATTCATCTGTGCGCAGGGACACCATTTGCATTGCAATAAAGGCTGATGGTTTTCCACTTTCGTCTCAGACATACTATAACTGGCGACAGCACATGGATAGCGTCCTGAGTGCTGAGGCTAGGATAAGAAAAGTGGCTGGAGTGCATAGCGTGATAGTGGTGAAGAGATTTCACGACGATTTTCTTGCGGCTCGCCGTCCATGGCGATGATCATTAATGGATAGAGGGGATGGCGATGAACTTGGAAGACATCGAGTTAATAAAACAACTGAAGGCAAAGTATTTTCGGCTTCTTGACACAAATGCTTGGTCGGAGTTGACAGAAATTTTTGTGCCCGATGCCACCGCCAGCTACAGCGATGGCGACAACAGCTTTGACAGCCGCGACGAGATCGTCAGCTTCCTATCGCGATCGATGCGCGGGCGTCAGTTTTTGTCTATGCACACCGCACATCACCCCGAAATAACACTGACCGGTGCAGACACCGCCGAGGGTATTTGGTACCTCCATGATATTGTTTACGCACTGAAGTATAAACTGCAGATTAGTGGTAACGGTATTTATCATGACCGTTATCAAAAGATAGATGGCCAATGGCTGATTGTTCACACGGGTTATGATCGAATGTTCGAGGTGCACGACACGCTTGGTGAGCATTTCAAAGTGGTAAAAAACAATTACAAGGACTGACTATGTTTGCCTTCATTACCAATATTCGGGCTCGGCCCGGACAGCGAGCTGCGCTCGCGGCATTAACTCAGACTATGATGGAACAAACTGCGACGGAGAGGGGGGTGCCGGTGTATGTGTTTCACCAGGCACAGGATGATCTCGACGAGTTTTGGTTTTACGACCTGTATACGTCAGAGCAGGCCTATCGCGAGCATTGCAGCAGTGATGCCTTTAACGACATGATTAGTCAGGTGGGCGAATTGGGTGAAATCAAAGTCATGCACAGGCTCATTCCCTACGGCCCAGTAAAAAGCGCAGAAATACCCACTGATACTTAGCGGTCGATGGCCGCTCGCGAAGGTCAGAGAAAGTAAATGTTGGAACAATACGCTGTTTTAGAGTCATACTGGCGTCAAAAACAGATAATTTACGGAGCGTGCCACTACAGCGCCGAACGGGATCGGTGAGAGGCAAAAAAGCGTCTTTGAAAGCTACGTAAGGTGGTTTCGACTGGACTCACAATGTACACTATACTCCACTATATCGTGATAGCTCGGCCTATGTTGAATCGTTTATATCATGGAATGTTTAGTAGTGAATGTGTACACATTATGAATTTTTTTGCGGCTGCCGCCAGGCCTTTATAAGTTTGGGGTTGCGCTTCGATCAATAGGGAATAACTGGAAACTCCCGTAAACAACATAGAGAGGTATTTATGGCAGTACATGATAAGGACTCCATCCGTCATAAGCTTGAGGATGATATTTACGGCTCGTCTGATGTGACCGTTAGTCTGCCGAAATACCAAATGCCGCAAGAAGAGCACGATCCAAGGCTTATCTACGCGTTGGTGCACGATGAACTGATGCTGGATGGCAATTCACGGCAGAATCTTGCGACCTTCTGCCAGACCTGGATCGAGCCGGAAGTTCACCAACTGATGAATGACTGCATCGACAAGAATATGGTCGACAAAGACGAATACCCACAGATTGCCGAACTTGAGTCGCGCTGCGTGCACATGCTGGGTGATCTCTGGAACTCTCCGGAAACTGCTAACACAGCCGGCTGTTCCACCACAGGCTCCAGTGAGGCCGCGATGCTTGGTGGCATGGCTATGAAGCGGCGTTGGGAAGCCAAACGCAAAGCGGCCGGCCTATCTATCGACAAGCCCAACTTGGTCACTGGCCCGGTGCAAGTTTGTTGGCATAAATTCGCTCGTTACTGGGACATCGAGCTGCGCGAAATACCCGTAGAGAGCGATCGATTGCTGATGACGCCAGAAGAGGTGTTAAAGCGGTGTGACGAAAACACTATTGGCGTAGTACCCACTTTAGGTGTCACGTTCACTTGCCAGTATGAACCGGTGCAGGCAGTAGCGCTGGCCCTTGACAAGCTCGAGGCGGAACAGGGCTTAGATATACCGATTCACGTTGATGGCGCCAGTGGCGGGTTTCTCGCGCCCTTTTGCGCGCCAGAGCTAGTGTGGGATTTTCGCATTCCGAGGGTAAAATCGATCAACGCGTCTGGGCATAAGTTTGGACTGGCGCCACTTGGGGTGGGCTGGGTCATCTGGCGCGAGGCATCAGATCTCCCTGAGGATTTGATTTTCTGGGTGAATTATCTGGGTGGCAACATGCGTGATATTGCCCTCAACTTCTCTCGACCGGGAGGACAGGTTGCCTGTCAATACTACAACCTCCTGCGCCTGGGCCGTGAAGGCTACCGCAGAATTCATAGCAATTGTTATGAAACCGCCGTTCATCTGGCCTCAGAAATCGAGAAACTCGGTCCCTTTGAGATTATCTACAACGGCGACATGAAAGTAGGCATTCCGGCGTTGTGTTGGAAAATTAAGGAGGGTACGGATCCGGGGTTCAATCTCTATGACCTGGCAGATCGCTTGCGGGCCCGAGGTTGGCAAGTCCCAGCTTATACCCTGCCTGCTAATAGCCAGGAGCAAGTGATTCAACGTATTCTCGTGCGCCATGGGGTTACTAGAGATCTTGGCTCGCTGCTCATGGAAGACATCCGGCGGGCACTTGAGCACTTCGTCAAGCATCCGGTGCAGTCTCAGTTGGATTCGTCCGATGCCTCTGGCTTTAGTCATTAGAGCAAGAGCGACATATGAGTCCACGCTCATCGTCGAAAGACTGCCGATTTCAACGCGCCGCCTAACAATAAAAAGTCTGTTTACGCGCGTTGATAAAGGCCCTTATCCTCTCAAAATGTGGTCCGGATGTGTCTTGGCGTCATGACGAATGAGAGAGAAAAGGCGGCACTTCGCGAACGGGCGATGACTGCCTTGGTGACGGCGGACTATCCGTTTGACGTCGAGGCTAAGTTACTCAGATCTGTTGTTGTAGAATCTTCAGTGATGCTCGATATTGGAGCCAACACGGGGGTATATAGCATCATTATGGAAGACTTAGTCGGGTCCCAGAATTTGTATATCTTCGAGCCCCTTCCGCACTTGTATCGGCTTCTGAAAAATCGTTTCGAAAACGCTCATGTTTTCAATTTTGCGCTGTCCGATAAGGAAGAAAAACGCAATATACGGGTGCCTTTTATCGGCGGAACGCGAGTGGATGCACGAGCGACCTTTAATGCACATACCGAATCAAATCAAACGGGGACGGATGAGGTTGCGGTGCAGCTGTTTTCTTTGGATTCTTTTGCAAAAAAAGCCCGTTTCGAATCGATAGGATTAATAAAAATTGATGTTGAAGGACATGAATTAGAGGTGCTCAATGGTGGAGCCGCGACCATCTGTCAGTTTAAGCCTCTGATACTGATTGAGATTGAGTCGCGGCATCATCAATTCCCCATCACAGAGATTTTCTCTAAGCTTGAAAGCTATGGATATAAGGGTTTTTACTTGAATCCCTCAGAGTTTACGTTATTTGATGTGGCTAAATTCAATAGCGATCGAGACCAGAATCAGATGAATCTGAATGCGAAAGATCTGTTTTGCTATTTGAATAATTTCTTTTTCGTACACGAGGCATCAGCCGAACACTTTGTTTCAAGCACGCTCGAGTTCCTAGAGCGAGAAAAGCAACAGGTTGAACAGGTTGAACAGTTGGGACAAGCCGTTGCGGCAGAAACCGAAGCGGCTACACCAACTTAGGTTACTCGTGAGCGCCTGTTAAGGCGATCTGTACTGACAATCGCGTGGCACTGAATACACAAGGCAATAGGAGTTTGATAATGAAGAAAACAATTGTTCGCGGCGTGTCCGCACTCTTGCTTGTGGCTGCGTCCGTCGCCGGTGCGGATAGCACTGATGCCAGTCAGGTTGAGGCCCTGAAAAAAAATCGGTTGTCGTATACTGACGGCTTTGTCGACGCATTGAAGGTGGCTCTGGACGCATCCCCTGCGCAACCGCAGCCTCCTGCTACGGGAAAGTCATGCGACTGGTCGGTGACGGCAACACCCGATGCTCAAAATATTCAGTTTCTTGCCTTTGCAGGATCTCAAAAGCTGAAATATGAGGTGGCTCTCATTGGATACGATGTGTATTACAAAGCTCGGTTAGCCGCTGAAGGGACCTCTGCCGATTCCGAGGCTTCGCGGAAGTTGCGTTTTATACAGTACATACTCGGTTTGAGCGGATACTGGGAAGCCTTAGCCGCCGATCACGAAAAGACTCTGCTGTCCCCAGCCTGTGAAGGAATCGTCAGAAACTGGCGGGAAGGAAATATTGTGAACGCGCGTGCCAATTTTGCGCCTGCGACCTCCGCCATGGGCGATGTGCTACTCGGACTTCTGACCGCTGACATTGATCGTACACTGGGGACGAAAGCGGCTTTTGTATGGGGAGCCTATCAGGAAGCACTCGCCCAATTTGGCGTTGAGCAGTCGAGTTCCGGTTGGTTCTACACCACGGACTTGGACCCACGTGGGCCCATAAACTGGACGTCAACACTGACCGCGCCAATGTGCCGCAGTGGCCAGGCGTGTCCTTCGATTACAAAAGCGCAAAGCTATATCCCCCAGATGGTATGGCTCACACTGCCGGTAGATATACTCTCCTACACAGGGGACGCGACCAAAGAGAACCTTTTGATTGAGGCAAGAGGGAAACACTATATGGAAGAATTTGAAAATGAGGTAGGCGATCAGGACTCGCTTCTCGTTGCTACTCGCAATATGTTACGCATAGCGCAGGCGTCTCAGGGCGTTGCACCCGATCAGCGCACGGGAAGGTTGGCTTTATGGTTGAAACGCCACTCGTTGCCGCTTGCTTCAAACTTGGTTGGTGGGGTCTTGCCAGGCCCCCGGTCTGTTTCTTCGCAAAATAAGGAAATGGGAAAAGCACTGCTTTTTGCCCAACAGGTTGAACGAGACCTCCTAAAGTTTCCCGAGTCTAGACACATTGATCAGATGGTCGTCACGCGTTCTGTCGAAAATGCGCCGGCCACAATGACGATCTGTGAGCTTTATGATGGCGGTATTGAAGGCTGGCTTCTTTCTGAGCATTTCACCTGCATTGCTGCTGACTAGGTCCTTGCAAGACAACAATGGTGACGCGGCAAGCGGCAAGCACCTACTTTCGCCTCAGCGTCTAACAGCCTGCGGCACGGTCTACGTGGCCTAGCCGCGGTAAGCTTATTTTGTACGTTCTGGGCTGGCCGAACCTTCCATGGCTATGGTGACAACTTTTTGTGCCAGTGCGATGAATGAATCTAGTGAACCAGAATCCGTTCTAAAAGATTCACCCTCAACGACTACTAGGCCATCGCCAATGAGCTCATCGGTCTGGCTGTCAGTGATTTTACTTTCTACCACTAGTGCAGGTGTTTTTGCATTCACATCACCGGCATAAGCCGCGGCATTGACGGCAAGGCCAATGGGCGTGAAGTTCCATGGTTTAAGGCCATCCGCTGAACTTTGAGCGCCGGTAATGCCGACTTTTATCCGCGCGACGCCAGGCCCAGGCTGAGTGACAATCTTAATATTACCTCTATTCTGCACGGCCTTCACCATCGCAGCTTTCAGCGCGTCTCGTGTTTTTTGGATCGTTTCCGTCGACACGTCCTTGCTAACCTTTTGCTTTAAAAAAATAGGGTCTAAAATAACGGCAGTATATTGCCCTGCATCAACGCCCGGCTTCCGATAGGTCCACATGCGTGCGTCAGCGTCACTCATTGGCGCCGAAACAAGGGCTGGGTAGTTCGGCAAAAACCCAGATTCTGGCATTGGCTGAGTCGCCACTTCTGGCGTAGAGCTGCAGGCAGCCATCAGTGTTGTCAGTGCGACTGCTGTGGCAAGTGCGACTACGGTTTTCATTATCTGATCCTTTTCATTGTGATGTTTTAAGTGTGTGAAGCATAAACGACATCAATTATGGCAAAAACTACACGAAAATTTTTGACCTGTCTAATTATAGAGCCGGCGTAACGCCTCCAGACGTGAAGAGCTGGAGGCTGTCGGAAACCTGTTTTCTAGTTCGAACCTGACGGCACACTCCAACTGGGCATCGCCGGTAATCGTGGTGCAGTTAAAATCCCGCTGGAAATCACTGTGGGAGGGGTGGGAGGCCCGCAGGAGCCTGACGGCCTAAGTGCTCGTTAAAATTTAGCGCGTTAAAAGTCGAATTGACGTTGCGAAGTGATGTTTTGGTTGATTAAGCTGGGCGCCTGCGGTGATTCTATCGGTGAGAGATTCGATAGTGTCAGGCCCACTAGCCGCACGCCAAGGGGCACAGGCAACAGCTGTGCGAGTAACACTCGGGCCGCAGCGCCAAACTGGCTCTTATCGGTGAGGCATTCTTCACAAGACTTGCTGCGTGTTATCTGCCGAAAATCTGCGTACTTGACCTTGAGGGTGACAGTGCGCCCCGCAACACGACTAGTCTCAATACTATGCCACACACTGTCAATGGCATCTTCAAGCGCTGCACTCAGTGCCACGTCCGTAGAAAGATCTTCACTGAACGTTCTTTCACGGCCCACTGATTTACGTGTCCGGTCAGAGCGAACCAGTCTTTGGTCTACCCCTCGAGACGCATGATATAAATAGTCTGCTGACTTCCCGAAGTGCGCAATCATAAAATCCATACTTTTAGTACACAGGTCTGCTCCCTCATGAATTCCTAGACGTCCCATACGCTCAGACGTTTTAGGCCCCACGCCATGGAAGCGACGCACGGGTAAAGACGCGACAAATTCCGCGCCCTCGTGAGGCCGCACCACAAAAATTCCGTCGGGCTTATTCTGGTCGGAAGCAATCTTAGCCAGAAATTTGTTATAGCTTACTCCGGCACTAGCAGTCAGCCCGGTCTCTTGCCGTATGGCAAGCCGTATGAGTTCGGCTATACGAATTGCGCTACCCACCTGTGGCTTGTCCGCCGTGACATCCAAATAGGCTTCATCCAGTGAGAGGGGCTCAAGCAGGTCGCTATAGCGACTGAATATTTCTCTAATTTGTTGCGATACTGCGCGATAGACCTCAAAACGCGGCGGTACAAAAATCAGAGAAGGACATCGCCGTGCAGCGGTCACTGAGGGCATCGCCGAGCGCACACCAAACCGGCGCGCCTCATAGCTTGCTGCCGCAACGACGCCTCTCTGTGCAGACCCACCTACGGCTACCGGCTGCCCCCTTAGCGCAGGATTGTCTCTTTGCTCCACACTGGCAAAAAAAGCATCCATATCCACGTGGATGATTTTTCGGGGTGGGGTGTTGCTGTTGTCATTCATGGCACGATAGTAAATTGAGGGCGCCTCGGCGACAAGTTCGCCATCAAGATTTCGAGCAATTCACTAACAGAGAAATTAATTTAACGCTGACGGTAGTAAATAGGAGACCCAGCGGCAAAAAGCCCTATACTTAGTCAAAATTGCTAAACATTATTATTGTCCTGCGAACTTTTCATGCGATTTACGACTCAGCAATCTTCAAGACTAGGTATCGGAATAGATTTCGGTACCAGTAACAGCGCCGCCGCGGTATTTGATGGCGAGCAGATAACGCTAGTAAAATTGGCCGCCCCAGACAGCGTCATGCCGTCGGCTAACTATATCGATAGGGCTTTTCAAAGCTCTATCGGTCAGCCTGCCATAGAGGATTACATTAGTGGCAACCGGGGCCGCAAGGTGGAACTCAGCCTCGAAATCCTAGGTGAAGCGCGCTCAGGAGCCGGCGGCGGCGAGAGTGCGATGGGAGGCGTGGGGGAGGGAGATACGGCCAATGTCTATGGCCAGGCATTCGATGATTCGACGTTGCCGGGAAGACTATTTCGCGGCACAAAGCGGCTTTTGGGTAATACAACAACGGATAGGACAGCCGTGTTTGAAAAGACCTTTCGGTTGGTCGCGCTGGTAGTTCCCATTTTAGTAGGGATTCGAAAGTCTATTGAGAATACTGTTGGCGAAAAGGTTAAGTACGCCTGTTTGGGCCACCCAGTGAATTTTGAGGGTATGAAAAGTGGGCGTAATAAGATTGCGTTAGAGCGCCTAGGCGAATCGTATGGACACGCGGGTATTTCTGAACAGTCTTTTTGCCCCGAGCCCACGGCGGCAACTATCAGTTTTTTGCATAATCATCCGCACAGCAGCGATGAACTAGTGCTAACCGTGGATTTTGGCGGTGGCACTTTAGACTTTAGCGTGTTGCGACGTGATAGTTCGACCTTTCAGGTACAGGCCACCCATGGCATTGCTTTGGGTGGTGATCGAATTGACCAAACAATTTTTAGAAAGCTAATTTTTCCGCTGTTAGGACAAGGCGAGCGTTGGCGTCGAATGATAGATGGCGCGGAAGTGGATACGTTGTTTCCGTTTGGAGAGCTTGAAGAGATGCTAATCAATTGGCCGATTAGCTATATGCTCAATCAAAATAAATACACCACCGCTGTTATGCAGCGTATGTCTGAGTCTGATTCAGGGGCTGACAAATTTAAACGCCTCTACGATCTGATTCAACAAAACTACAGCTATCAAGTGTTTGAAGCGATAAAGGAGTTTAAAGCGCAGCTCTCAGTCGAGGAGTCAGCCCTGTTGGATATTCCGGAGATAGACATTCAGATTGTGGTTGAGCGCTGGGAGTTTGAAGCGATGATTTCTGATTTGCTATTTGAGTTTGAGCAGGGGATTGCAGAGGTGCTTAAAAGAGCCAATTGCCGAGCCGATGATATAGACCTCGTTCTTCGCACTGGGGGCTCTTCACTCATTCCGGCAGTAAAAGAGATTCTCGATAATCAGTTTAGGGGTAAAGTGGTTGAGCACGATCCGTTCACCAGCGTAGCGGCAGGGTTGGCCATCGCCAGTTATTACCAGTACGCAGAAAGCGATCTTTGCTAGTAACGCTCTATGCGTAGATTAATATTAGCCCTATTTGCTATCCCCCTGGTTGCCCTTGGGGACATTGTAGGGAAAGTCGTCTCGGTGACTGATGGCGACACGATCAAAGTCCTTGATCGCAGCAGCATGCATTACACGGTGCGGCTTAAGGGTATAGATGCGCCGGAGCAGGATCAACCGTATGGCAAATCTTCCAAAGAGCATTTAGCTTCGATGGTGGCGGGAAAGGAGGTCTTTGTAGCGTCGGACACTAGCGACCGCTATGGCAGGCTTTTAGGAAAAGTCTGGGTGCAATCAAGCGACTGTGCCTCCTGTGGCAAAACGCTTGACGCTAATCATGCTCAGCTAGTAGCCGGGATGGCATGGTGGTATCGCTACTATGCGTCTCAGCAGTCGCCTGAGGATCGTGGGCGTTATGAGTCGGGCGAAGATGAAGCTAGAAGGTGGAAACGGGGCTTGTGGGCAGCCCCGAATGCAATTAATCCATATCAGTGGCGAAAGAGTGCGCGGTAATCGCCCGCCTTGGCAATATCAGCGAGTGAGATCTAGCTTCGGGGGTCAATAGCGCGGATTTTTATGGCTCTTCTGAATTCAATAATTTTGGCTTGAGGAGCTGAGGCGCAAAAATTTGTGTATCCTTAGGGCTCAAAATATCAGCAGGACAACTTGGAGAAAGATATGAATGAGAAAATGCAATCAGGGTGTAATGTTGTATTACTGGTGGTTGCCGGGCTATGGGCATCCGGTGTGAATGCGGACGGATTCTATATTGGAGCGGGTGCTTACAAGACAGACGTGAGCATCGATAATTTCGACGATCATGCTTATACTCCAGCGGCATTCGTTGGCTATCAATTCATTGACACCAATTTGCTGATGCTGTCGGCTGAGCTTGGTTATTATGACCTCGGCAGCTATGACAGTGATAATATTGAAGTTGATGCCTCTGCATTTACGTTAGCAGGCGTCGCTTATCTACCTATTGGGCCCTTATTCGAAGTTTATGCTAAGGCGGGCATGGCGTCTGGAGATATTGAAGTGAAGGAGGCCGGCATTCAAGATGATTTTGATGGAGAAAAAGTCTTTGGCGGCATTGGCTTCTCCTTTGACATTCTGGATACGGTAGACCTCTATGCCGAATATCTGAAGTTTGACAATGAGGTGGATTCTGAAATGGTTGGTGTTGGAGTCCGGCTGGATTTCTAGTGCGTTTTCCGACGACCCTTAACACTATGGAGCCATCATAGGCTGTTGTTGGGCAATTCTTTAGTGATGTTTAAAAAGCGGCTGAAGGTTGTCGACATTTAAAGGTAACTAGCCCCGATCGAGTATTAATAATAGCATTGGATACCGTGTTTCGCCCGTGAGCTTTTCCATGAAGTAGCGCATCATCAGCGAGTTTAACAAGGTGTTCAGGACTTTTGATCGCGCGCCCACGCAAGCTGGCTATCCCCAGTGTCAAGCTGACCTTGTCTTGGCCTTCGTTGTCATAATACAGCGACCGGCTAAGCATTTCGCTCCTCACCTGTTCAGCAATGACAGCGGCAGCAGATGCATCCGTGCTAGGCAAAAGCATAATAAATTCGTCCCCTCCGTAGCGTCCAATCACATCGATAGATCGCTTCGCAGCGACTTTAAGCACCTCAGCTACGGTAGCAAGGCACTGATCGCCAGCTTGGTGTCCATTTGTGTCGTTAAACCGTTTAAAAAAATCGATATCAATCAGTATGACGGACAAGTGATTATCGGCACGTCCCGCCCTGTCTGTTTCTTGTTTCAGAGTGTCGTTAATCCGTCGACGATTCGCCACGCCAGTGACAAAATCGGTCTGCGAATGTTCAAGAATAGTCGCCGCAAATGTGTTCGATTTTTGGGCAAAGTCAGCGACTACCCAAGCAACCACTATGGAAGCAAATGCTATGACAAAGTACTGTAGGACGACAAGACCCGCAGCACTAATTGGTAAGGGCTGCGTGAATCCAAAAGACTGTAAGAGCGCCACCACGGATAACAAAGACAAGGTTGCAGCTGTGCCAATCCAGCCCGCATTAGCGTTGACCAGCAGTATCACCAGGACGGGAAGGAAAGGTGCTAGTGCGACGATTGGGCCTTCAAACCCCCCCGTATAAATTGCTGACACCATAAAGCCACTAAAGAATGATGCAATGGCAACCCAGACAGCGATTTTTACACTCCCGCCACGGCGCAGATAGACAACGATTGCGGCAAGGATCGTCCACACTACAAGGGCAGGCCAGGGGAAGCGTGCAGTCCCCATGAGATAAATGTTTACAACAATGCCTACCGCCAGCACGATAAGCAAAATCCGAAGCAGTGCCATGAGGAGCTTTCTTAGATTTGGGCTATTCGTAGTATCCATATGTTCCCAATATCAAACATTATTCGGTGCGGTGTTCCTGCACTCAGTAGGATGCAAATATTAATGCTGCTTTGTTTCAGTGTTGCTTTCGTCTAATGATAAGTAAACCGCATAACAAGCAGTGAAAGACGCCTATCAAGACTCTTGAACCTGTGACCAACCTATCGTTAAAAGGTTCCCGACTGTCTCTAATTATATTTGGGCCGCAATAAGCACATGGGGACGCGGTCTCACCGATATCAACCGACCTAGAGCAATAATTAAACATGTGCTGCCCAACACGCAACACCGATTAAATGGTATTTGCGAGCTACCTATTACCACTGTCCGGCTGCGAAGAGTAGCATACGCCGTACATTAGGGGTGCACACGCCATCGTATCCACTCAATACTAGCGTATGTCAGCTATAGTGCATAATGACAAACTTGACTGAGTGTCATTGTTAGTAATTTTTTCAGTCGACCCATCCAAGTCTCTCTGGATCAGTATTTCGTGGACAAATGCGGTGCCGGTAGGGTTAGCGGGAAACGCCGGAAGTTGCATCACTCGAGTCACAACTGACCCGCCTTTGAGTGGAGATATTGCGTTAAAAAATTGCTTGGAGAGGCCTTACAGGCTAAAGCTATTCAGTGAGCGACAGGCGTGTTGTCTTCGCGTGGTGCCGTGTCCCGAACGAAGAATGCAATTACCGTACCAACAATCATGAGCGCGACGACAAGCCCGTAACCTCTGAGCTCTTGCACGTCCGACGGTAAGCCACTCCTGGCGACGCCGATGTCGGCAAGGAACCCAACACTGGGTTGTGCCACGACCGGTAAAAGCATCACCACGAAATTGACAAACGCCAGTTTCATACCGCGGTTGTGTCGCGCAGCATTATCAGCAGTCATCACGAACGATAGTGCCTGGCCTCCGGTGGTGAAACCGAGCATTCCCAGCAGTACGACGGTGAACCATGTGGGCTGGATGCTTGCAAACATGATACCTGACGCAATAATAGTCGAGGCAATGGCGCAGCCTAGATAGAGAATCTTTCGGCGTCCAAGGCGGTCGGCAAGGTATCCGAAGCCTACGCCACCAACAGCGAATCCGATGAAGACGAAGGTCGTCGCGAGACTTGCGCCCTTAATTGAGAGTCCAGATTCGATCTGCAGGAACGCATCGCCCCAGAGATCCCCGATGACAGAGATTGGGAGATACAGTCCTGCTGACGATAGGGCAATCAGCCAGAGTTGGCGGTCCTTGGCAACGTTCATGATCGTGGTGAGAATGGGTACAGGAAAATCTGGATCGTAGCCGTCCTCCCTCATCAGCTCAATAAACCACGAAGGTCGGCGCGGCAGCAAAAACCACAGCATAATTGCAATGCCGAAACCTACGATGGCGCAGGTGAATATTGGCACACGCCAGCCAAAGGACTCAGCCATCACACTGAGAGGATATTGTGCCGTAGAGGCGCCCAGAGTACCCATAGCGACGGTTAAACCCGGGATGATTCCGTGACGTTGCGGGGGAAACCAAACCATCGCCAGGTAGACTACGCCCAGGTACGCTACTGCGCTGCCCAACCCCTGCAGGAAGCGCCCGATACCCATGGCCACGATGCTGTCTGAGGAGGCGAGGATTAGACAGCCCAGCGCGACAAAAATTGCCGCAGGTGCGACGACGAATCGTGTTCCAAAACGATCCAATAGTCGGCCAACGACAAGTTGTGCGGGGGCATAGGCGAGAAAATACATACTCATGGACAGCCCGAATGCGCCTTCAGTTGCGCCAGTGACCTCAAGAATATCTTTCTTAAGCACGCCAGGGGCAACCCTAGCAAAGAACTCATAAAAATAGAAAAGCGCCGCTACGAGGAAAAAAATCCATGGACGTATCCCGCTGCGGGCGGCTTGGGCTTCATCGCGGACGGCGTTGGTAATGTGATGGTGGGTCATGATGGTGCGGAGTCGACAGTCCGCAAGAGGCGCGAGCAACGTTCACAATAGCGGCAAAAAATAGGTATCACGAGAAAAATTGTCAACTCAGGCGAAATCGGGTGATGACCTTTCCTCATGAGACACGCCTCTTACATGTGACTGACGCCATTCACTGCAGATGTTCGATGCCAGTATGACTACGAATACATCATCATTGAGTGCTCGCGTGATTCAGTTTATTTTTTCTTCTTAATAGCAATTACTACTCTCTTAGTATAAGAAGTATTAGCAGATTGTCGAGAGTAATTTTTTGACTATAAGTGCAGTAATCAGCTTATAGGCAGAGACAGGCATTAAATGGCAATGGCCCTCATCATTAATGTGCAGCACTGACAATCTCGATCGTGCAGGGTTGCGGCGATCGATAAAGCTGATATTCAGTCGGGGATGAAAGAGCGGATTAACAGAGTAAAGAAAGGGGCGTCTGGACCATAGCCCTATGCGTCAGGGGAAAAGCCTACTCCGCTGATGGAATAGGCTACAAGTGCTTTACTTTAAAGTGTAAGCCTTGATCACAAAGGTGTCTTTGAGCATATCAATGTCAATAACATCTAAGTTCTGAGTGCCATCACTGATTTGAACCAACTCCCGTATCTTTACGATTGAGCCATCCCGGGTCCAAATCCCGTTAAATGCACCGGCTAAAACAGTATCGGCATCAACTGCTCCACGTCCACTACCCGTCACAAAGCCGCTTTTAAGATCCGCGTTATAACGTAGGTGATAAGTAACATAGACTGTTCCATACTCACCCATTTTTCCCTTAGCGCTAATAGTTGTTATATCATCACCGAGGTCTACATTGGTAATCGTCATGACGGCATCAGCCTGACGTTTTTCTAGGGTGAGTGCTTCGTCCCCCCCATGATGTGCGCCAAAAGCAGTGTGTGCGAATGCGAGTAGTGCAAACGTGATAAGAACTTTTTTCATTTTATTCTCCAAGTATGGTTTTTGTATCGCGACCAAAACAATATATTGTCTAGTGACATTTGTATAGAAAACAAGCGATACAGACAAATTTACTGCAGGTTAAACCGCATAGTCTCCCGTTTTTGCTACCCGACCCTGTGGTCCACAGCCCAGAGCAAGCGGTAGTGCTGAGTTGGCTCTGGGCGAAGGACAAGCATTATGTTATTCGTCGATTAACTGGAATCCGGGTGTAGACGCTGACAGCGCCACCTCCTCTTCGTTCATCGCCTCGCCTACACCCTCGAACAGCGCTGAAGAAAGATAGCGTTCACCCGTATCGGGTAACATGCACAGGATGACTGTGCCCGGCGCTGCGGACTCCGCTATTTTAAGTGCCACCGCAAAGGTACAGCCGCCAGATATTCCGGTAAAAATGCCTTCTTTTTGAGCCAGCAGTTTCGACGCGTTGATGCCTTCTTGCCCATCGACAGGCGCCAACTCATCAAAGCGCTTGGCGTCAACTGACTTTTGTAAAACGGCGGGAATAAAATCTGGCGTCCAGCCCTGAATCAAATGTGGCTGAAAGGCAGGATGACTGCTTGCGGGCGCACCGATGGCGTTACGTTCTTGCGCCTCGCCACTTTGCAGTAGTTGCGCATTAATGGGTTCGCTGAGGATAATCTTGGTTTCTGGTCGCTCGCGCCTTAGGACCTTGGCAACCCCAGAAAATGTCCCACCCGTACCGTACCCTGTTACCCAGTAATCTAATCGATCACCGGCGAAGTCTGCCAAAATTTCTCGTGCTGTGGTGTTCTCGTGAATCTTGGCATTCGCATCAGTTTCAAACTGGCGCGCCAAAAACCAACCATTAGCGTCTGCTAGCTCTACTGCTTTTATATAGCAGCCCATGGCTTTGTCTGCTTTAGGTGTCAGAATCACTTTAGCGCCAAAAAAGCGCATTAGTTTGCGCCGTTCAACCGAGACGCTAGTCGGCATCGTTGCAACAAATGGATAACCTTTAGCTGCACAGACCATCGCTAATCCAATGCCTGTATTACCACTGGTTGCCTCAACGACGGTTTGGCCGGGCTTAAGGTCACCACTGCGCTCTGCCTCTTCGATGATGCTTATGGCCAAGCGATCTTTCACTGATCCTGCTGGATTAAAAAATTCAGTTTTGACATAAAGCCGTACATTAGGCGGGACTGACTTTTTAACCTGCACAACCGGTGTATCGCCGATAGTATCCAAAATGCTGCTATAGAGCTTGCCGCGCCCTTCTGTGGTGCGTGCCGATGTTTCTGACATACTCTTTCTCCTGTTGATAGATGGCCTATACATCCAGTTGATCGCTTAGGGTTTATCATTATCGAATCACAGAACTATGTCAATTACAGGCTTCGTCCCCGTCGCCTAATAACAACGGTAGGCCGTCGCTTGCTGTATTTATGTCTGGGCAGTGTGAGGCTGATAGCTCAGGCAAATTGATAACGGATAGCATAGGAATTGGCGATAACGTTTGATTGAATAAACCCTGTCGAGCAACGGATTGGCGTGCGTTCAGATGTACTATTTAATCAATATAGCTGGTTTATAACCATCATTGGGCCACGCGAGTCACTTGCATTGTTAGATCTGCGCCTCCGACAGGGACGTAGGCGCGCAATACAGCATAAAAGGCCTCGCCAGTAGGAATACCGTTGGAGCCTGCGCCCGACGGGTTCAATTCGAGGGTGTATGTGCCATCGGTATTGGGGGTAGAGGAAAAGGTAGTGCGGTCATAGCGCTTCTGAGGGTTGGGCATCAAAGCTTTGTCTTCCGTGCCATAAAGTGTGATCGAATAATAACCTTCATCGTGCACAATATTGGCCGGCACTGTCAGTGTGTAGCTGTCTTCGCCGTTCAATGGCGCGCCGGCATCGTCGGTAAACCTGACACTGTAGCGCACAGAATCTGGTGGTGTTCCCAGCTGTCCTAGGTTGACCGCGCGCGCGAGTACTAAAGGATCAACATCGCCGGATTTTTTGCCAAATGCAATATCCGGATTCATTGGGATGCCAGTACGCTGAATTTCAGCCAAAGCTGCGTTCTCCACTGCCGGAGAAAAAGTGTGGATGACGCGGTTCATAGTGCCGTTGCCGCCTGTCATAGTAATAGCCCGGCTGAGTTCGCGTACCTCGTCCATGTTATTGACCACCACCATGCGGGTGAAGGCCAGCCCCTGATCTGTTTCGATCTCAACCACGGTAAAATCACCCTGCGGGATAATCTGCCCCGGACGCATGATAATGATCGGTAGCTGCGGGTTAACGATTACCGCAGGAATATTGTGTTTCATATCAAATATAGACACCGAGAAAAAGCGGCTATAAGACGGGGTGCGAATGATGGCCGGCCCGTTAGATACGCTGAACCAGTTTGAGCCGTAGTCGACCGTTGCTTGCGGCGTCACCACGGTGGTGTTGTTGGGATCCACCAGGCCACTGAAGATAAAGGTCCCTGGCAGATTAGTTTTTAGCCACGCAGTCATCATGCGAGCCTGTTGCTGGTTGGGGAATTCCTCTATGTAACTGTCGACGGTATCCGCTGCTGATACACCCAGACTCAGGACAATCGTGGCGACAAATAGGCCCAACCGTCTTGCCGCTTTTTTCTTAAAAATAATATGCATAATGTGTGCCCTCATTCCAAATTTACCCTGCCAAGGTCCACAGCGTATTTTAGAAATATTAAGTTTTTAGTCATTCGCCGATCAATCAAAGAGTGCTGGCGACTGATTATCCGCGGGGTAAATTTGTTGCCCCTCTTTGTAGGTGGCAAGCACCTGAATATCCTTGATCAACATTGGGTCCACCGTGAGTGGATTGCCGCTGAGCACTACGAGGTCTGCCAGTTTGCCTGGTGAAATTGATCCCTTACTGCTCTCTTCACCGTACTGCCAGGCACCGTCCAACGTAATGGCTTTTAGAGCCTGTTCTGGGCTGATGCGTTGTTCTGGGCCGATGATTTTGCCGGTGCGTGATACGCGGTTAACCGCCGACCAAACAGTGAAGAGCTGATCCATGGGCGTCACAATATAATCATTATGATTGGTGAAATGAAGGCCCAGGTCAGCGGCCGATTTCATTGGGCTCAGGTAATAGGCGCGTTCTTCGCCCAAGTTCTCCACATGCACATCACCCCAAAAGAATGCGTGATTACTGAAAAACGAAGGCACCATGCCATAGCGGGCATAGGCCGCTAACTGGTCTGGACGAATAAACTGTGAGTGAATGATCACGGTACGCGGATCGGAGCCTGCCAATTTCACGTGCTTCGCATGTGCGCTCAGTACCATATCGACGGCTGCATCTGCATTGGCGTGGATGAAGCCTCGCATGCCGGCACCGTATACGGCCTGCACGAGGCTATCCATGTCGGCCTGTTGCATCATGGGTTCTCCACGCCAGTCTTCCTCGCCTCCTGGCCCCCCTGTCAAATAAGGCTGGGTGAAATAGGCAGTCTTTCCTTGCGGCGAGCCGTCCGCCAGAATCTTGATGCCACCAAGCTTCAAGCGGCCATTGTAATCCTGATACTGTGCTTTTTCGGCAACAAAGCCAGGGATGCTGTCAAAGCTTCCCACTGCAACGAGGTCGAGGTAGAGTTCTCCTCGCGATGCGGCTTCCTTGTAAAAGTTAAAATCTTTTAGGCTAGTGGCACCATCCTGTGCTGTGGTGACTCCGCTCTTCGCATAAAAGGCTTGGGCCAGTCTCAGGTTTTCTAACCGTGCTGCCCCTTCCGGTTTAGGTAGCGACCGTGCGGCGGGGAACCAAGCAGTTTCCATCACTAGGCCCAAAGGCTCATTAGTCCCTTCTTTGCGCACGATAATGCCACCCTCGGGTGTCAGAGTCGTTTCGTCATAGCCAATAGCGGCAAGCGCTCGACTGTTCAGCACTGCGCCATGAAAAGACACGTGAATTGCGATCACAGGAATGTCTGGGAATGCCACATCGAGGTCGTACCGGGTCATTTGGCGACCATTTGTGAGCGTATCTGCATCGTAGCCATAACCCACCAGCCACTCACCGGGGGCAGTGCCATTAAGCTTGGACTGCGCCTGCAGTTCGGCAACGACATCAGCGATATTCGAAACAGCGCCCACCGGTGCGCCCGAGAGGTTGGCCCAAGTGGCAGCACTAACCGCCATAGAAAAATGGCTGTGGCCGTCAATAAACCCCGGCACGAGGGTGTTGCCGTCTAGGTCCAGATCCCGGGTTGAAATTCCTCGTAGCGCCTCGATCTGCTGCCGCTGCCCCGTGGCGAGTATCCTGCCATTTGCTACGGCCACCGCTTCCAGCTTTGGCAGCGCTGGATCCATACTGATGATGGGGCCGCCGTGAATAATAAGGTCCGCATAGACTATCGGCGGCGCACCGGAATCGTCCGAATACACAGCCGGCATAAAACACAATAACAACAGTGCGATGGAAAAATATCTCATCTGAAGACCCCATTATGAATTTCCGCGTTACGCGGTTGTTTCCTCAAACGCCTATTATACTTCAGGTTAAGCCTGCGCCGTTACTGAGCATTGAGCAGGGAAAAAATGGAATTCTGGGGCGAAGGGAGATGAATTTTTTCGATTATCATCGGATATTATGCGCTATGCAGTGCGCTCTGCTGTGTCGGCCATCGTCTCGTTGGCGACATCAAAGCCCTGTTGGCCACAGGCCAGGGTAGCTCGGCTATTCATGAAGGTTGCAGTGGCCTGCACACTAAGGGCTGAATTAACCCGTTTGCGGAGGGTTTATTTGTCAGACCGTGTCGGACTGCACCCGCGCAGACAATGTGTTCACTTCCGCGTATTTAGATTTTTTATACGGTGCATATTTGTTAAGCTAGGATATGACCGACAGTAATCCCGCTATGCGTCGAGTTCGCTCTCTTGCTGAAAGTGAAATCACGACATTATTGAGCGACCTTGCCAGCCCTGTGCGGCTGGCATCGCAGTCTCCAAATGGCTTTCCGCTCATTTCCACATTATGGTCCCTTTACGAAGACGGTGTTTTTTGGTGTATCACGCAACATCGCACGTTGCTTCGCCGTAATCTGGCGGCAAACCCGCGCTGCGCGTTTGAGATCGCGCTCAAGGGCCAGCGCTTTAAACTGTTGCGTGGCCAAGGACTTGCGTCGCTCGATCTTGCAGACGGTGAACGGATGACGGAACGCATCATCAATCGTTATTTAGTTGACCCGAACGGGCCGATTGCTGCCGGTATGCGCAAGCAGGTCGTTACCGAATATGCCATTGCTATACGGCCACGCTGGGTGCGCGGGCAGGGCGCGCGATAAAGATTGAGGCGGCTTAACGCGTTAGTAACGGTTAACGCGCGTCTAGCTATGCTCTAGAAGAGATCCAAGTTCTGACCGTCTTGCCTGACGGCAAGACGATCACCCAGACTGATGTAACCCGTGCTGAGAACGCGTGCACAAAGACCGCCATGGCCAATCATCGCGGCTACGGTGCCTTTACCAAGCGCAGTTTCCATGCGTGAGCACGGATGGCATAAAGCGGTAGCCTCGAAAATAGCCTCGCCAATCTGGAAGCGCTGGTGTCGCAGCGCGTTAAGGTTGATGCCGCGGACTACAAGATTACGGCGCAGCAGTGCCGGATCGATGCTAGCGATTCCGGTGAAGTGTGTAATCTGCTGAATGAACTCTTCTGATATAAGCGTAACCTGCCTTGCGGAGCCGGGGGTCTTGCTCATTCTGTGATCGCCCTCTAGTCCTTGGTTCACTATCGCTCTTGCGCGTTCAGCCAAGAGCATTTCGCCACGTCTTTCTGTGCGCAGTCCTATCCAGGTGAGTGTTCCGACGGTTAGATCACGTGCAAATCTGTCGAGAGGGCTACTGCGCTTGGTCATAGTGTATTTATCCAATAACGCTAGAGCATAAAAAAATTGTGGACGCAGCGTCCACGCCAGATAAGGATTTAAACAGCAGCGAAGGAATTTTTCTAGTCGCTTATTACGATCAGCATGACAATAAGGCATTCTATTAGCATCCCATGCTGTCAGCGAACTCCACCAGCGCCGCTTGTTTTGACTCTGGTCTAACGTGTACCGTTCAGGCGCCAGTCGTACCTGCGGTAGCTGATGTTGAACGCGTCTTGCTCCAGAAGATCTGCTACGTCCTTGTCGTCGACCATAGACGCCAAATATGCCTGTAGTGAGCCACTGGCAGCCACAAAATCTTCCTCAAACCATTTGAAGATACTGGAGAGTTGCGCGCGCCGGTTGGCTGGGTTGAACTGGTTGTGTTGTGCGCTGTTGATGAAGCCCATTGCGGCAACGGTAAGCTGCTGATCTAGGCGCTGCAGAGTGTAGGCCTCAGATTGCAGAATCGGACAAGACTTGCTTGCGCACACAATTGCGAAGTGAATGCGCGGTTCCTGCAGCGCACGGATCAGATCGTGCTCCAGTTCATGCAGGGTGATGCGATTTCCAGCCACAAGGTATTTGTCACGTTTGAAATACACATGGCGACCCAGCAGCGTGCTAGGCGAGCTGCCATCGAGTATGCCGCGGGCCGCAAGAATGTTATAGGCATTAATGTAGAAGACCAGTTTTTGTTGGCGAGTCATTGCGCTCGTATCTACAGTACCAATCTGGTCCACCAGTGCATCAAAGCGGGGGTTGTGCTGCCACTGGGTATAGTCCACGTTGCCGTCGATTACCGCCTCTTTGAGCAGTGCGTCCCACGTTGCTAAGTCAAGCTCGGCGGCGGCCGGAAACGGCATAAGCAGTATGGCTGCGAGCAGTATTTTTTGTACACTAAATCGGAACGATAATCTGCACATAATTGAAACTCCTAATATCACTTTGCACAGGAAAGGGTTAAGGTAATATGATGAAAAAACAGCACCTTTGTATCCCCTTGTTAACGATTATATTGTTCGGTTGCACTAGCGCGCCGGAACAACCCGGCGCCAATGCGGTATTACCTCCCTGCGGGATGCTACCCAACTGTGTCAACAGCGACAGTGGCATCGGTGGAAGCGCTATTGCACCCCTGCAGGCCACAGTTGACCAGTGGCAAGCGTTAAAGCGATGGCTGGCCCAACAGGACGATTGGACAATTACAGCGGAAACAGCCGATTTTGTACAGGCTGTCGTCAAAACCCCGCTGATGCAGTTTCGTGACGACGTACAGTTGTCATTTAAGCAACAGGCCGGTGATATCCAAGTGCGGTCGTCTTCTCGGCTCGGAATTAGCGATATGGGGGCCAATCGTAGACGGATAGAGAGTTTGCGAGCTCATCTGGCCAGCGAAGCTGCTCCGGCGGAGGACTGACGCTGTTGGCTAGCTGAGTGCCGTCCCCATGGTGTTGATCATCTCCAGTACCGTATCTAGGCGCACTTGTGCGCTGGTCATTTCCAGTAGTGCCTGCGAAGTCTCCGGTGGCATTCCCAGCAGTCCAGCGATGGCAAAGCTGAACGTCTGCGACGGCATCGCTTGCCAGTGGGCGCTATTGAGCATGTCCTGAGCGTCTTCATGGCCGTGGGTGATTGCCAGCAGTCGCTGTAAGATTTTCGATTGGCTTTGTTGCAATGCCAGTTCGCCAGTTTCGTCGAGAGCCTCGTCCAAAAGTTCCTCGCAGGCCCATATGCCAAACGGCAGCGTCTGTTTTTCCTCTCCCAACTTAAGGCGTATCGCGTTATCTACCTGAATCAGCATCCGTCCATCGGCCAGTTCCTCCAGCAGTTCCACAGGACCGGCGGAAAAGATGCCTTGGGGTTTATAGGTGGTCTGATTACTGTTGAGCGCTTCCTCGACCGTTTGTTCACGGTCTTTGCGGTGCAGTACTTTTTCGGTATGACAAACACCCATCAGTAAGCTCTGATCGATACAGTGGCGCACCATCTGGCGATAGCGAGGTTCGAACACATGCAAAGAGCAGGGGACCCCGGGGAAATTTACGGAGTCGGGAATCGGGAACAGGGCAACATCTACCATTGGCTTACTCTACGCGGTTACAGGTCAGCCATTATATACGTTAGTACCGAGGGAACAGATTAACAGACAGGGTGGCTAACGTCGTATTTTGAAGGCATCGCAGTTCACGGGCGCCAGCGTGTAAGTGACAGTGTAAAGCAGCCTCGCCGTGGTTATACCCTGACAATATTGCCTTGATGCTCTCGCTGTGAGCATTGGGCTTGCTGGCCTGATTCCTGGAGGACTGCGGATAGCTGTAGGCAGGTAAGCTGGTCTGCGGAGTTGGCCGCAGCAGCTATAATTGATTGCACGGTATTGTCAGGTATGAACGAGCACTTTAAGGTTGCAGTAGGCATCGTTGACCCCGTCTGATGTCCTGGAGTATCGCGATGCCCGGCTCAACAGGTCCGCTGCTGGCGGCGGATGAACAGTTTACCCATCAAGTAGTAGAAACCTTTGCTACCGTTGGCCAAAGTGACCCTGCCTGGGCAGAAAAAGTCTGTGGCATGGCCGCGGCCAGAGACGGCTCCCTGCAGATTGGCTTTGGTTTTGGCAAATATACCAATCGCAATGTCGTGGATGCTTTCGCCGGCGTGAGCCATGGTGCAGAGCAGTGGGCAGTGGACGGCTTACGTAGCAAAGTCGCGGAAGACAGCTGGATTGCCACCCGAGACAAATCCCGGGGCATTCGCCCGCGGGTAGGATTGTCCATGGCCCGAATTTGACCTCAGCGGCGACGAGCGTTCTCTTTAGGAGGGATAGGCTCTTCTGCGCAGAGGGAATGCCTGAAGCATCCAAGGAGTGGGGGAATAATTATTTCGTGCGCACTCCCGGCCATCAGTTGAGTACACTATGACGATTGAAACCGTCGCGGATAAGTGATCAATGAAAGTATTGTTTGTCATCGCCATTTTTGCCCTAGTGATTACAGTGTCCGGAAGCTGGGGCGGCTTGATGCTGTATACGCTGCCCATCATGTCCTGGGCAGTGTTGGGTATTTTCGCCATTCAAGGTCTCAGTTTTATACCGGCTTTCCTGTGCCAGACAGAGCGTTACTACGATTTGATCGGCAGCCTGACCTATATCAGTGTAGTTGTCCTCGTTCTGCTAGGCAGTGGCGAGGTTGACTTGCGACAAATGTTGATTGCACTGTTCATTCTTATTTGGGCGGGTCGGCTTGGTAGCTTTCTTTTTATTCGCATTGCACAGGATGGCAGTGACTCCCGCTTTGATAAGATCAAACCTTCGGCGCTCCTCTTTTTTCGCACATGGATGCTGCAGGGACTTTGGGTCACGGTGACAGCTGGAGCGGCGCTGGCGGCGCTGAGTAGTGGTAGGTCTGTGCAGTTGAACATTGTTGATGGCGTAGCCATTGCACTTTGGCTATCTGGCTTTGGTATAGAAGTCATCGCCGACAGGCAGAAACGTCAGTTTAGGCAGGCACACGGTAGCGATGCCTTTATTACTGCGGGCTTGTGGTCCCTTTCTCGCCACCCCAACTATTTTGGTGAGATCATGCTTTGGTCAGGTGTGGCGTTACTGGCGCTTCCCGTATTGGATAGTTGGCAGTATCTAACACTGATATCACCCGTGTTTGTTTATCTGTTGCTGGTGCGCATTAGCGGCATCCCCTTGCTCGAGAAAAAATCTAATCGCCGTTGGGGGGTGGACCCGGCTTACATCGCCTACAGGAAGAACACACCGGTGCTTATTCCCAAATTGAAGAAATTTAGGTGATTTGACAGGCAGAGGCTGAGGCGAGTGATCCTTGCCATCGAGGAGCGAAAAGGTGATTCATTTAAAAAAGACTAAATCCGCGATAAACCCTTCGATAGTGTTAGCGGTTATGTCGACCTGCGCTGTTTTATCGGGTTGTCATTCAGATCAATCTTCATCCATCGATCTTTGCCAGCCATTCGAAGGGTTAACGCCCATCTGCGGCTTTCAGTCACCAGAAGACTTAGCCGTGTTACCCGATAAAAGCGGTCTATTGGTCAGCGAATATGGGCAAATGGGTGACGAGGAGGGGCAACTATCGATGCTTTCTATTAGCGACAATAAACGGACGGTACTATATTCCGCAGACATGCACAGTCCGTCGCACGCAAGAACTGCGGTTTGGGGCGATCCGAGCTGCCCCGAGCCAGAACGATTCTCACCTCATGGCTTCGATTTAGCGCAAAGATCAGATAGTCGTTGGCAGCTGTTAGTGGTAAACCATGCAGAGCATGAGCGCATTGAATTTTTTCAGTTGGTTAGAAACAAAGAGGCTGTTTGGTCTTTGGTGTGGCGGGGCTGTGTGCAGTCTACGGATGACAGCGTGTATAACGATGTTGCGGCTGTGAATGATGGGTTCATTGTCAGTCGCATGATGTCCAATCAAAATACTGGCCTGGCAATGGTCGATTATTTTCTTGGCCGCGATACGGGTCACGTATTGCGCTGGAGCTTAGCCACAGGGCTTGAGCCAGTGGCTAATACTCAAGGCGTTATGCCTAACGGTGTTGTTGCGACGGCCAACGGCTCGCATATATTTGTGAATTTGTATGGCGAGAACAAAGTCAGAGTGGTCGACACAAATAGCCAAACTGTTTTGGCGGATCTAGATATTACGAGTGCAGACAACACTAACTGGGATGTTAGTCGGAAAAATAGATTACTGATCGCTTCTCACGACTTTCATTTTTTTAGCATGATTCAGTGCATGACCGGTGGAACCGATAATTGCCCGTCGCCCTTTGAAATTATTGAGCTTGACACTACGAACTACAGTCAACGTTCGTTAATCATTAATGACGGTCAGTTTTTTGGTGCTGCTACGTCTGCTGTCAGACTGGGCGACAAATTGTATATTGGCTCTTTTTCTGGAAATCGCATTCTAATCGCTCCGGTTGGCTATGGTGTTATTCTGTAATCCCACAGAGCGGCCGAACACAATGACCCGTCACGCCAAACGGGGATTGGAAAAAATTGAGTCAAAGTCGTGGCTTGGTGTCTTGCCTCAGTAGCAAGGGTATGAAAAAACTTGCCAAGGTGAGTTATTTGGACTGCTGGCTGGCAAAAAATAGTATTGCGAGCGAGTTTAAAATATCGGCCCTCTCCCATTGTAAAAAGTGACCGCAATCGGGCAGCATTAAAGGACCAACTCGGTCGGTAAAAGCAATTTCACAGCGCTTGGTGAAATCTTTCGGCACAACCTCGTCATCGGGCCCATATAAAATCATAGTCGGCACATCGACTGCCTGCAATACCATAGGTATTTCTTCCATCGCGCGGCCAAAAACTTGCTGATAGGGTGCCCAGCTCGCGGCCAATCGCTCTGCATCAGCAAAAGGTTCGGTCATAAAATCGTAATCTGAATCAGTAAAGCTAAACGGTGAAGCCCATAGCCGATGCTCGTAGAAATCGCGCACATAACGACGGCGACGCGTCGGGGTGTCAAGCTCTTCTAGCAGCTCTTTCCAGTCTCGCCCCTGGCGAAAACGGTATTCTCCTGTGGGATGATTATCTAGAGGATCCAGCGGCATCTCTCTGTCCGCATACCAGTCCGGCTGATCCCATATCATGGGTGGAATACTATTAAAGAAGATGAGCTTGTCTACGAAGCCCGGGAAGCGATTGGCCAGATCACAACTCACTGCACCACCCACATCGCCGGCGATGACGCCGCAAGCCGGATGGCCTAATACATCGTGAACCAAAGCGTATAAATCCTTAGAGTAATACACTAAATCGTAGTGGTCATCCGCGCAAAGATCGGAATCACCATAGCCCCGCAAATCAGGTACTATCACCTCGAAACCAGCCTCTACTAACGGCTGGATATTACGCCACCAAATCCGTTTGGATTCGGGGTAGCCGTGTATCAACAGTAGTGGATAGCCTCCAATGCCTTCGCGAATAAACCCCAGCTGTAAATCCCCGTCAACCTTGGCGCGACAAATACGAAATTCTTCAGCGGACGGTGTGGGGGGTTGTGGGGCACGATGCTTTAAAGAATAAGGCTTAACCATAAAAAAATATCCGCAGAAAATAAGCTAGATTAAAAAAACAGACGTCGTCGTATGTCAGTTTCAATCCTAACACCACCTCGACAGGTGCCACCCAGTGAATCGGTTGTGACTGAGTGGGCTGGCAGGAAATCCGGTACATTGAAGATATGGCTGTGGATTGAATCCAAACCGGGTTCAAGATCGTAAAGAGCATATAAGCATAGAGAATACAAAGTCTCTAGCAAAGTTTATCGAAACCAGTAAAAGCGGAGTAAAGCCATGAGACTTACCCTTGACGAGGTGGCCGCATTGTTCGATGTTGCTAATGTGACTATCCACTCCATGGTCAGGCTCGGTGTCCTTGCTGCTGCGCTTGCTGTCACACTGTTCAACGCCCCAGCGATTGGCGCTCCGGGAGCATATGGCGAATACTACAGCTATAATCCTCCTAGTCGCGATGGGACAGGAAAAGTCTATATGGGTAGGGAAATCGCCCATGTGATGGGCCACCGTGGCGCAAACTGGCTGGAAAGGCCTGAGAGAGAACAGAAGGAGCGAACGGATCTGCTTATAGAGCTGCTGGCGCTGCGCGTCGGCGAAACCGTCGCCGATATTGGTGCCGGCACCGGTTACTTCGCGCTGCCCATGGCTACAATGGTAGGCCCGACAGGCGTTGTATTGGCCGTTGACATACAACCTGAGATGCTTGGAATCATTGAGGAAAGAGCGCGCGCGGATAATATTGCCAATGTGGAACTGATTCTGGCTACCGAAACCGACCCAATGCTTCCGGCAAATGCAGTTGATCTAGTGCTCATGGTTGATGCCTACCATGAATTTTCAGGCCCGCGCGAAGTCATGGAGCACATCGTGGATGCGCTATCCGAGGACGGAAGAATTGTGCTGGTGGAGTATCGCGAAGAAGACCGCGCTGTGCCGATTAAGCGACTGCATAAGATGAGTGTAGTTCAGGCCACACGAGAGATGGCCGCCGTCGGATTAGTCCTCGACGAGGTTCATGACAACCTACCTTGGCAGCACATTATGGTATTCCGCCCGGGTAGCGATGCGGCGCCAGGCAGCTAAAACGGATGATTAAAGAATATCTGCACTTCGCTCCCCTAGCGGCTGACAACGGTTCCAGAATACCGTTTCTCACGTTGAAGGTGCGGGGCGCAGATTCATGCCCGTCACCGAGGGGCTGCAGGTATTTGAAGTTTAAGTAGGCGAGCAGCACGTCCCCTTCCGCCTCAAGGAAATGGCCTGCAGCGTAGCTATTGGAGCCTGCCTGTTGAGATAGGAATTCAAAATTTTCATTTTGGTAGCTGCCGATCGCGTCTCAGTCAGAATACATGGCTACCCAATCTACAGACAGTTGATTCGTCCAACGTCTCTTCATATCTGTGTTTACTATTGCCAGTTTTTCTTTCATAGCGTTTAATATTGTGCACTATTACCCCCATTTGGACCGAGAAGAGACCCCCTGATGACGATCATGCAAAAGTTTTACTGGTGTGTCGCCAGTGTAGGCAATGTACTGGCATTGAGCTATTTTGTGTCGGTAGGGGGTGTCTTTTCCAGCCTGATTCTTATTGCAAGCCTGGCGTATACGGTGATCGGCTTTCACGATATTTTTGCCAGTAAACACACCCTCAATCGCCTGTATCCTGTGGTGGCGTATCTCCGCTATTTTCTCGAATCTTATCGCGTGGAAATTCAGCAATATTTTGTTGCCAATGACTTAGAGGAACGCCCATTCAACCGTGAACAGCGCTCGCTGGTTTATCAACGGGCAAAAAATGTTCGGGACACCATCGCTTTTGGCACCCAAAGAGATCTATTGGAAGATAACTACCTGAGCCTGTGGCACTCCCTGCACCCCAGAACCGTTTTGGACAGTGCTAAAAAGGTTACCATCGGCGGTCCCGACTGCACGCGGCCTTATGAGGCCTCCTACCTTAATATTTCTGCCATGAGTTTCGGTTCTCTGAGCGCAAATGCTATCGAAGCACTCAACTTGGGCGCACTGAAGGCCGGTTGTTTCCACAATACGGGGGAAGGCGGTGCTAGTCCGTATCACCTTAAGCACGGTGGTGATGTTGTGTGGCAAATTGGTACGGGGCTATTTGGTTGCCGCGACATTGAAGGTAATTTTTGCGCCGATAGTTTTTCAGTGATGGCGCAGAAGCCACAGATCAAGATGATTGAAATTAAATTATCGCAGGGGGCCAAGCCCGGCCATGGGGGGGTATTACCCGCGGCTAAAGTTACCGCAGAAATCGCCGCCATTCGCCATGTCGCTACCGATCGAGATTGCAATTCGCCGGCGGTTAACCCCGAGTGCACCACCCCGATGCAATTGCTTCAGTTTATCACCACGCTGCGGCAATTAAGTGGCGGAAAACCTATTGGCTTTAAGCTCTGCATTGGTAACCCTGTGGAGTTTCTCAATATCTGTAAGGCTATGCTGGAATCTGGCATAACACCGGACTTCATCACTGTGGATGGCGCCGAAGGTGGCACCGGTGCAGCACCGGTTGAGTTTACCAACCGCCTTGGAATGATGTGCCTAGAGAGCGTTTTTGTTGTTCATAATGCCCTTGTGGGTGCTGGGCTAAGAGACCGGATAAAAATTATCGCAGCCGGGAAAACGGCCTCTAGCTTTGACCTGCTATCGAAAATTGCAGTGGGCGCAGATAGCGTTAATGCAGCGCGAACCATGATGATGGCGTTGGGATGCATTCAGTCGCGGCACTGTAATACGAATATGTGTCCCACCGGTATCGCCACGCAAGACCCTGCGAGGAGCAAGGCAATAAACGTGCAAGAGAAAAGTGAACGGGTCAAAAATTTCCACCGCAATACACTGGAGAGTTTCTTTGAACTCGTGGGAAGTATGGGTCTGGATGATCCAGCAAAGCTTATGCCACAAATGCTAAAGCGTCGAACACCGTATGGCCAGCTGATGCCAAGCGGTAGCTTATTGCCGCCTTTACAAGACAAAGATCTGCTGCGCGATTCTGGCACTAGCGAGACGTGGAAAGAGTGGTGGCAGCAAGCGCAGAGTGCCGACTTTTATGCCCAAGATAACATAGCGATTGCCCCGTCGGAGCTACTGTAGTCATAGCGTTTCTCGCCAGGCTAGCTGTTAGCCCAGCGCTGGAACAAAACACCCAACCGCGCAGCACTCGCGCTGGCCGTCGTCATTAAGTAGTCCGATAGCACCCTAATATAATAGGGGCTCTAAAACCGACAAAGGATCGAGAGGATTTACAGGTCGGTAAAAAGCCGCCGCAAATATCATTAACCTCGATAAGATATGCCTGCGAACACTCGAAGCTGTAAGCTACCCGTCGACAGGCGCTTTGCGGATCATACAGGAAGCGGATGGCTATGATGCAGGCTTGTGTAGTGAAAAACGCAACTTAAACAGGGCCTCGGGCCGCCTGAGAGGCTCGGTCTTCTTATACGTGATGCAGGGTAATTACAGGACTCTTATGATCAAAAAAACTGAACCTGAGTTGGTCACAGATATCAGGGCGACACGCTTGCCCGTGGGCCAGCGAAGGTTAGGTGCTGCTCCCGCATCAGTTAACGCTGCTGCTGTCAGCTGAAAATGTGTGGGACACCTGTTCGGCGTGGGCCAGTATTTGGTCCGCCAGCATGCTTGCCATCGGATCTAACCTAAAATTTTGGAAAGCCATCATGGACATCATAATGAACACCTCCAATAACGCCTCCTCATTGGTTACTTGACCAAGGCATCGTTGAACGTGGCTGAAGAAATCAAATGCCTCTGACTGCGATGAAACAGCTAGGTAGGCCACTAACTCTTTCAAGACGGGCGTCAATTCTGCAACAACATCGTTAATAGTAGACATGTTGTGTTTACGTATATTCGGCTGAGGTAGATCAGCCATCGTGCAAACCCTCAACTGACCCTCTTCTCGGGAGGCGTCACTGTATTTCTCGTTCACTCGTCATTTCGACCAGCTAGGATGCCACTAAAAAAGTCTGGATCGGTTTTCTGCGTTCGCCAGTTCAGCAATGGACGGATGTGAAGTGTTCGAGGACTGAGGCCAGCAAGATTCCACAGTGATAGCCCGGTTTTCCGTGTTCAACCGTGAAAACGCCACCCGTAATCGCTCTAGACACCAGACTCTGTAGCGCGAAACAGGCAACTGGGTATACACTTGCCCCTGAATAACGACATTAAACCTGTTTTCATTCTTACCATAACCACTCGTCAGCATAATCTTCAATCAACAAGCTAATAAAATTTTGCAACGGGTGATCAAGTATTACATTCGGCCCAGTCAGTTCGGATTCAAGAAATTGTATCATCGGCGTTGTATCCGACATCCAGCGACCATCACTCATTTCAACTACGGGCATTTGCAACGCGCCAGTGTCAAAAAAATTTTTCTGCTGTTTTGGGATGGTGCGATCACTTGATATCTAATGCCGCGATAACGGAGATAAGATTTGTGAAATAGGAGATTTTGGAACCGTATACTTTTATCAAAATATTACCCGACAAACATTAGGCCGCGTGTGTAGTTTACGCGAGTTTTAGTTTGCGCAGGCGTAATGAGTTACTGATTACGGATACCGAGCTTAAACTCATCGCTACTGCCGCAGTCATCGGGGACAGTAAAACGCCAAAGGTTGGAAATAATATCCCGGCCGCTATAGGGACTCCCAGTGCGTTATAAATAAAGGCAAAGAACAAATTCTGCCGGATGTTAGTCATTACTGCATGACTGAGTTGTACCGCTTTGAGAATGCCCGATAGATCACCGCTAACCAAGGTGATTTCGGCACTCTCCATCGCTACATCGGTGCCGGTGCCCATAGCGATGCCAATGTTGGCCTGCGCCAGTGCGGGGGAATCATTGATACCGTCGCCGGTCATGGCGACGATTTTGCCCTCGGATTGTAAGTCTTTCACTCTATTAAGTTTGTTTTCGGGCAGGCACTCGGCCTCGAAGTTACTGAGTCCCAGTTCGTTGGCCACCGCTGCTGCAGTATTGGCATTGTCGCCAGTCATCATGATGACCTCGATGCCCTGACTCATTAGCGCAGCAATGACCTGATGGCTACTCGCCTTAATGGCATCAGAGATGGCGATAAACCCTTTACACGATCCATCCACGGCAATATAGGAGACGGTGTGTCCCAATCTCTGTTGCTGTTCGACTTTGTATTTCAGTCCCGATTCGATGCTGATTGCCAGTTGTTCAAGCAATCCAGCGTTTCCCAGAGCGACCTGGTGATTGTCGATCAGGCCGAGAATACCTTTGCCCGGAAGAGCCTCAAAGTGATTGGCTTCAGGTAGGTTCGCCTGCTGATTTTTTGCACATTGCACTATCGCCTCTGACAGTGGGTGCTCGCTGTGTCGACTGAGGGAGGCCGCCATTCCCAGCAGGGTATCTTCCTCGCCTTCGTGTTGCGAATAGACTAGATTTACCGAGGGTCTACCCTCAGTAATCGTGCCGGTCTTGTCCGTGATTAGAACGTCGATTTTTTGCAGAGTTTCCAAGGCTTCCGCATTTTTAATGAGAATCCCTGACTGCGCGCCTTTGCCCACACCTACCATCACCGACATCGGTGTGGCTAGACCCAGGGCGCAGGGGCAGGAAATAATCAACACTGCAATGGCATTTACAAAGCCATACACCAGAGCAGGCTCTGGACCATAGAGGGCCCAGACGATAAATGTGATAAGAGAAATCCCGATCACCACGGGAACAAAATACTTGGCGATGCTGTCCGCCAGTTTTTGAATTGGTGCGCGCGAGCGACTGGCGTCGTTGACCATCTGTATAATTTGGGAGAGCAGGGTATCGGCGCCAACCTTTTCCGCCAACATAACAAAGGATCTGGAGCCATTGATGGTGCCGGAAGTGACGGTGTCGCCCACTGCTTTATCGACCGGTATCGGTTCGCCAGTAATCATAGACTCATCCACGCTACTGCCGCCCTCCGTGATTTTTCCATCGACCGGTATTTTGTCGCCGGGTTTTACCCGCAATCGATTCCCGGCGACCACGTCGTGGATGGAGATCACTCGATCGATATCATTTTCTACCAGCGTGGTCTCAGAGGGAGTCAGATTCAGCAGGGCCTTAATCGCGCCGCTCGTCTGGCTATGGGCTCTGGCCTCGAGTAGTTGGCCCAGTAACGCCAGCGTTAGGATAACTGTAGTGGCTTCAAAGTAGAGGTGTACGCTGCCCGCTTCGGTTTTAAATTCTTCAGGGAAAACGCTTGGATACAATAGCCCAAAAACACTGAAGGCAAAGGCTACACCGGTACCGATGCCGATCAGGGTAAACATATTCAGATTCATACTGATGATGGATTGCCAGGCACGCTGAAAAAACATGTTGCCGGCATAAAAGACCACCGGTAGGGTAAGCAGAAATTGCAGCCAGTTCCAATAGTTTTGGCTCATCAAACTGGGCAGGGGGTTACCCGGGATCATCTCGCCCATGGCGATAATAAATACCGGCAATGAACAGGCTGCGGCTAGCTTCATCTTTTGCAGCAGATCCCTGTACGCTTTTTGCTCCGCCCCTTCATCGGGTTCTCTGGCTACTAAGTCCATGCCGCAAATGCGGCAGTCACCGGGTTTGCCTTCAATAACCTCTGGGTGCATAGGGCAGGTGTACAGGGCACTGGGCAACAGGCTTGGCTGCTCCAGCAAATCCATACCGCAGATGAGGCAGCTGGTAGGCTGTGCATAGGTCTTTTCGCCTTCGCAGTGCATGGGACAGTAATAAATACCGTTCCCGTTAACGACAGGCTTAGAGGCCGTATTTTCGTGGTACTCACCAGTCTTTCCAGGAAGATATATACGGTAGCTTAGATTAGCATCCAGTAGCGCTTGTTGCAGGGCCTCCAGCGTGACATGGGCGTTCATCTTGACGGTGGTCGTGTGGTCGGATAACGCAACGTTTGCATCGACCACCGCTTCTATAGCGTTGAGGGCCGTTTCAATTTTTTCTTTGCAGGCGCCGCATTGAATCCCTGAGATTTTATACGCATGTTCCACCCACCGAACTCCTTTAAGTCGTTATGAACTGCAATGGAAATAAAGCTACTGACAAGTTAACTTATTTTCAAGTACAAGAAAAATAAAGTTACTATCGGCAGAACATTGACCCGCATCCTCCCGCTTTCATGACTCAAGAGGGTACTCTAGCGTCATTGATTGTGGCGTAATCACGCTCGTAGCGTGCTTGTTGCAGACCTATCCCGGTCATCCCTGCACTGGGGTCCTTATCGGCTGCGCCGTCAGAAAGGTGAGGACACTAGGCACGAGTGTGGCAGGAAAAGTGGGCTCGCGCCGACAAGTGAATTCCCCGGGTCTACGAAGTGACCTTGCTGTCGATCCCCGTGGTGTAGGCCATCTGATCAGTGGGCGTCATAGCAACCGTCGCTGCGCCGGCTGCGATGTCAGCGACTGTCCTCACAGCGAGTGTCCTCACAGCGAGTGCAACGAACGCCACCCCATCGAAGGTCACCGCATCAGACAGTGGCAGCGACGCGACCCCCACGCCATCATCGACCGTCTCGATTTCGATCTGCATGAGATACGCCAAAGGCATCGTCAGAATAATATTGGGGTCACTCCTCGAGCGTCTGGAAGGGTTCGTGGACAGGCACCGTTGAAACCATAGCCTCAGTCGGGTTGGAGTCGAAGCCTGTCACGTCAAGCCGGAGGGGAAGGTGAGGTAGAATGGGGTTGATTCTTTACTTACAGGGACGTCTGATATTATTGGATTTCTTACCCTTGTGTTTGAGCTGAATTCACTTTTATTTAATCAAATGTTTGTCAACCAGGTGGCTACAGCTTGACCAATTTCAACCGGCGAGTCTTCCTGAATAAAATGCAAACCTTTCACAGTGACCTCCTGCTGGTTTGGCCAGCTGCGGCAAAACTCCCTTTGCGGACCAACCAGAATTGAACCCGGGTCTGCGTTGATGAATAGCTTGGGTAGTTCGCTCCCTGCCATAAAGGCACCGTATTCATTCGCCAGTGCGACAATATTTTCGGGTTCGCCTTCGATGGGTATTTGTCGAGGCCAATTCAGTAGCGGCTGGCGATCGTCGGCGCTAAGGTGGGGCGCGCGATAGGCATCCATTTCCGTCTCGCTAAGGTCCCGAATCACGGAGGTGGGTAGTACCGCCTCGATAAACATATTGCGCTCGAGGATTAGGTCCTCGCCCTTGTCGGAGCGGAAGCCCTTGAAAATTCCAACAGCGCCCTCGGGCCAGTCTGCCCACTTCACCGGCTTAACAATGCCCTCCAGGTAGGCGACACCCTTGACGGCGGCGGCGTGACGCATAGCCCAAAGAAAGCCAATGCCACTCCCCCAGTCGTGAATAACCAGGGTGACATTTTCATCGGCACCAATGGTTTCTAACAGGCCATCTACGTAGTTGTAGGCCACTTCCAACGAGTAGCGGCTGGGGCCTTCACTGGCGGGAAGCTTTTCCGAATCACCTTGACCGATCAGATCGGGGACGATGACTCGGCCAGATTGGACAAGTTCAGGTATAACGTTGCGCCACAGAAAGGATGAGGTGGGGTTGCCGTGCAGCAACACAATAGGGTCTCCACTGCCCTCCTCAACATAGGCAATTTGCTTGCCGTTTACCGTGGCAAATTTTTTGTCGTATGGCATGGTTTCAGACAGCATAATTAGGCTTCCTTAAAAGCTTCGTTAGTGAATGGACAGATAAGGGCCAAGCGGCCAGTCCGAGCCTGGACAGGCTATTGTCGATAATGGGTTGCATCGATTGCTGAGATAGCCGTTGGCGGCTCTGTACGCGCAGAGAAAAGTTGGCCGTCATTACTAGGCTCGCAAGTTCTCGCGGGCTATATGTTTTTTCGAGTTCGCCGCCGCGTTACGCCTGCGTAAACACAACACCAAAGGTGTTTTCAATGGTGTTGAGATTTTGCAAGAATACTGCAATGATTTTTTTACGCGCTTTTCCTCATCTGCTATCTCGCGAGACATCGTATGCTCTACTGATCCGCCATTTCGACCGAATTGTCGGCGTTGTCTTTCACTGCAAATTGCGTAGCCTGCGAGCCGCCGTCCGCATAGCGGTGGTTGACCTCGCTGTGCCGCTGTTCATCGGCGCGCACATGCTTTATGAGATCGACCAACTTGGCGTTAGCACTCATGCCGTAGTAGTCGATGGCCAACTGCGGGGCTGGCACGTTTTCCATAACGCCTCTCTCCACCAAGTCCAAGTATTCGGTGTAACTGTACACCGCTTCCTCTTCAAAATAGGCGACCATTCTGTGAGCGGTGCGGCTGTCCGCCAAGTATAACATCGAATAAAAAACGCTAAAAGTAAATTGCGCAATCAGCACTAACCACCGCTCGAACCAATTAGGCTTGGCAATCTCGATAAAAAACATCAGGTGCATTCTTTCGTTCTCTGCCTCGGCCAGCAGTTCCCTGATATCCGCACCATAGCCAGTCTTCATTTTCCGTAGGCTCGCAAAGTGCAATAACATCCCCGCCACCATGCCAGGGACTCCGGCAACTGTTTCCAGCACCACTGCCCGATGACCATACCTTTTCGCAAAAAATGTATCGGCGATTAATCTAAAAAACTTGGTCATCGACCTAGCCACTATATCTCTCATAAAAATCTCAAGTGCGCGCACGTGTGTTTAAAAAACTAATTTAGACGCGAGTTGTATTTACGTTGTCAGCACGCTTTTGGATTAGCCTCAGTGTCGTATCGAATAGGTGCCAGCAGCTAGGGAGGCGCTGAGGGCTTTAACTGACACACTAGCAGCTGTTTTACAGGCTCTGACACGTTATCTCTTCAAGGCTTGGAAAATCGCGCCCTCAGGTCTCAAGCAACTGCCATTCCCCATTCCGCTTGGCCTTTAGATAAACATCAACGAGATCACCATCCTGATCCACGGCTCTTTACAGGTAATGCTGCTTGCCGTTTATCTTTATGAAGACTTCATCGATGTAGAAGGTATCGCTATAGCCCCGATGTTTTCGCTTGAGTCTTCTAGCGTACAGGGCACCGAACTTTATACACTAGAGGCGGATTGATTCTCGAGTGACGATAATTCCCCGTTCAGCGAGTAGATCTTCGATATCCCGGTAGCTAAGATTGAAGCGATAGTAGCGCCAGACGGCGTAACTGACGATATCGGGTGGGAATCTGTGTCGTTTGTAAGTAGTCATCGCCTCATAGTACCCAGTATGCTGATTTAACGTGGCAATACCTTATTCGTGCTTGCCTGTAACCCAACCGTGCGAGGCAAGCTGGTCCGCTGCAAAGCTCTTAGGAGCGCTTTCTAAGGTGGTTGCCATTGTGTCGTTCCAGCGATTCAGAAAACCGAACAGTGAAATGACGGCCACAACTTCTATCGCCTGCTTCTCACTAAAGTATCTAGACAATTCTGTCATGTGCTCAGCTTCCACGGCATTAGGTGCCATGCCCGCATGCACCGCGACTCTGAGCGCCGCTTTCTCCTGTTCGGAAAATAAGTCGTTCTTCTCAAACTCAAATACCGCTTTTATTTTCTCTGCGCTGACATTATTTTTTTCTGCTGAGTTAGCCGTATGTGCTTGGCAATAACGGCAACCCGCTGCATTACTCACCGCGAATGCAATCATTTGCTTTAGCCCAGCGTCTAGTTCACCACTGTGCAGAACCGTTGCGCCAAGGCCCCCAAAAGCTTGAGTAAGTTCTGGCCAATGCGCCATCGTCATCATTGATGTTGGCAGAAAGCCCATAGATGCCTCCACCATTTGCAACATCGGTTCTAACTCAGGTACTTCCTCGCGCTGTTTGGGTGTTATGTGTGTCATTGCAATCCTTATGGTTATTTCTATGAGCCTATTTTGAGTAGCTGCTTACCAAGATTTTGCCCAGAATAAAGCCGCTGTAAAGTGGTAGGGATATTTTCAAAGCCTTCCTGTAAGTCAACTTGGTAAATTAATTGGCCCCCTGAAATCCAGCCCATTAAGTCTTGAATGGCTTCCATCGCTCGCGGCATGTAATCCAAAATAACGAATCCTTCCATGCGCGCTCGGTTAATGGTCAGGTTCGCCAAATTTGAGGGTCCAGGTATAGGTCCAGTCGCGTTATAACCCGAGATACTCCCACATAAAACAACCCGAGAGCGCAGATTAACGTGATCTAGGGCTGCCTCGAGGATGGGGCCGCCTACGTTATCGAAGAATACGTCCCACTTGTCGGGGCAGTGATGAGCAATTTGCGCATTAACATCCTCATTCTTGTAGTCGATGACGGCGTCGAAGCCAGCAGTCTCTTTTAACCATCGACACTTATCTGGACCGCCAGCAATACCTACGACACGGCAACCCTTAATTTTTGCGATCTGACCAACAAACGAGCCAGTAGAACCTGCAGCACCAGAAATAAGAACGGTTTCACCGGCTTTAGGCTGACCAATCTCCAGCAATCCAAAATATGCCGTAAGCCCGGTTATACCGAGCACAGATAACATCATTTCAGGCGACACTCCTGCTGGCAATTTAACCAATCCCATTGGGCCTTCACCGGGCGATGCAACCACATAATCTTGCCAATAGCCGGTCGTTTGCACTAGATCGCCCACTTGAAAATCCGCATGATGCGAATTTATTACTTCACCAACAGAACCTGCCCGCATGGGCTCTCCGATGGCCACTGGCGGCAGATAAGCCTTACGGTCAACCATCCAGTTTCGTTGGGCCGGATCAAATGATAAGAAAAGATTCTTTATCAGCACCTCACCACTTTTCGGCTCAGGAATCGGGGTTTCCGCGTACTTGAAATTGTGCGGACCAACCATTCCAGTAGGTCGCTCGGCTAATAGCCATTGTCGATTTATGATCACGATAACTCTTCCAGTGCTGTTCTCATATTTGCCTCTCCTGTCTAGAAATACCTGTGATTATTCGTCAGCCACACAACTTATTGGCTGCCGTGAGTGCGTAACACCAAGTCAATTTCATGTCTTTGAAGTTCAAGCTCAACCGTTTAGCCTAGATAAAATACTCTGGCCTTGCCTTTAGATTGGGCCAAGAATTTTTCTTATATTCTTTCGGAACTTTTCGCCAAAGGGCGGGCGCGCACCAATAATAGGCAAGACATCGATCATAGTTTGACTGTAAATCGCGCGGGCGTGGCTCATGCTTTTAAACCCTTCGGGACCGTGATAGGACCCCATGCCAGAGGCACCAATACCACCAAATGGCAGGTCCTCCTGTACATAGTGAAGCGTAATATCATTGATACAAACACCACCACTTTGTACATTATTCAGTAAATATTCCTGCTCATGCTTATCTTTGCCGAAGTAATACATGGCAAGAGGGTTTCGGCGGGGTTCAATCATACTTGGAACTTCAGCCACATCAGAATAGGTCATCACTGGAAGAATAGGACCAAATATTTCCTCGTGCATAACCAGCATATCTTCATTAACGTTTTGTAAAATATGTAATGGCATACGGCGATTGTCCTCAGACGCACGCGTCTTGTCAGCACCAACAATCGTGAGCTTGGCCCCCTTGGCAACTGCGTCATCAATGTAATTCTGTAACCTGGCAAAGTGCCTTTCGTTGATAACACCTGCGTAATCCGCATTTTCAGTGATGTTTGGATACATCGACTGCGTCTCATGAACTACCCGGGCAATGAGCGGCTCTTCTAGCTCATTTGGCACGACAACGTAGTCTGGCGACAAGCATAATTGACCACCATTCAAAAGCTTGCCGAATGTCAGGCGGGTTCCGGCCAGATCAAGCTTAGCGCTACGACCAATAATGACAGGTGACTTGCCGCCAAGTTCTAGCGTGACGGGAACCAAGTTTTTTGAGGCTGATTGCATTACTTTTGCGCCGATATTAGTAGAACCGGTAAACAGAAGATGGTCAAAAGGCAATTCCGCAAAACGTTGACTGATTTCTGCGCCACCGGTTACGACCGCGACTTCATCTTCTGAGAAATAGTTGGGGACAACGTCGGCGAACAACGCCGCGGTTTCAGGAACGAACTCTGAAGGCTTTAGTAACGCTCGGTTACCTGCAGCAAGCGCACTTGTCAGAGGCGCAACAGTCAAACCAAAGGGTAGGTTCCAAGGAGAAATGATGCCAACAACGCCCTTGGGGAAATGCCTAACCTGGCTGTTTCCGCCCAAAAAATTCATCGGTTTGTTAGTTTTTCGTTTTTCAGGCTTCATCCACTCTTTCAAATGTTTCATTGAATAGTCGATAGCTTCGACCTTTGACGCAAACTCTGAGAACAAACTGAACTCATAGGACCGTGCACCACCAAATTCGCGTTTGGTTGTTTTTGCAAACTCTATTTTATTTTCAATAATCAGGGCCTTGAGCCTCTTAAGACGGTCAATTCTGGTCGAATAGGTGACGTCGCCCTCAGCACGAAATTTGCTTCTCTGCAGTTTGACTAGTGCTTCCAGATTCTGAGCGTCGAACTTAGCGACTTTTTCGTATTCAGCTTTGCTCATAATTTCATTCTCTGGTTGGTTTGTATTCGTTCTATTTTGTTATTGGCTAGGGGTTTGATTCGCTTAAATATTGGATAAAGCTTCCGTCCGAATGCCCTCTATGATGCGAACAGCATTCTTAATGAAGAGAGGCTCGGACGAAAAACTCGCGATAAGATCTTGAACATCTTCAGGCAACTCTTCGTGATCCAGTGATGGACCCTGGTCCCCTTGGGTTGCACCAATCAGGAGAACGCCCATTGTTTTTACTACTTCTATCGCTTGCGCTTTACTTAAACTGAGTGAGTTCGACGTGACCTCGGCAAGCGCCTCCACCTGATTTATGAACACTTGCTTAGAACTGACGAGCCGAGGGATGGCAACATTGTGTTCGATCATATGTTCAAGTCTGATAAGTAACGGTAAGAAAGTGCCATCTGCCGAGGCAGTGCTAAATAGCTTTTGGGAATACGCCTTACTCGTCATAGCATCAGATAAGTCATCGATAAAAACCTGACTCCATCGAATCAAGCTTTGCTCATAGAGAGTCAAAAAAAGCTCTTCTCTAGTTTGAAAGTAAAGGTACAGCGTACCCTTGGCTAACCCAATGTTCTTGGCGAGTTTAGACATAGAGAATGCCTCATACCCAACCTCAAGAAAGTACGTTTCGGCAGTCTCTAGTACTGCGCGTCGCCGCAGCGCCTTTTGTTCTGCGCTTCTCGCTCTCTGATTAATCGCAACGACTGAACTCATGAGTATCCCCAGACGGTTTTTTTGTTGGGATGCCAGGCTAAGATTGATTGACAGATCTCGGCCATTCGCTGATCGCCGAATCACTATATAACTGACCACCGGTCATTACAATCTCTTTCTTGAGATGGGATATGAGTGATGGGTCACTTTCTCATTGGATGACAAAACTAACCAATAGAAAACGTGATATAAGCCTCGGTTATGTCAGATAGGTGTCTTGTCCGCGTTACGCACTCTGGGAACAGCATGATGTCTCTATCTTCTATTATCCTAAGCCCTCCACTAATATCGAGTTTGCGGTGCTCCCAGCATTACGGTGTTTCGCGATCGATTGATAGTCGTCGGAGTTCAACCAAGCCAGCGCAGATTCTTTTGATGGGAACTCAATAATCACCGACCTCGTATCATCCCAGACGCCCGCTAATACCATGGGGTCTTCGTCAACACTCAACATCTTGCCATCGAACTTTTTGAACACTTCTGGGAAACCAGCTGAGTATTCATCGTATTCACTTCGATCATGGATCTTGAATCTAGCAACGATATAAACGGACATCCTGTTTAACTCCTAATGTTGTTGTAGTCTTGAGTGCCGATTGCGAGCAAAAAGTAGTCAGGTCTGTAAATTCTGAGATTTTGCTACTTTAACCGACTTAACATTGCAATGACCACCGTTCATTTATATACTGACCATCGTTCATTTAAGATCACTTGCCTAAAAATAAAATCAATATAAAGCAGCTCGGATTTATCAGGCGCAGCCTCAAAGCATAGCGAGATAGACGGTATTGCCAAGTTAAATCAGCATCCTTGTTACTATGAGGCGATGAATACTTATAAACGTCACCGATTCCCACCCGATATTATCAGTTACGCCGTCTGGCTCTGCTATTACTTCAATCTCAGCCACCGAGACATCGAAGATCTGCTCGCTGAGCGAGGCATCACCGTCAGCCGCGAAGCCATCCGGCTGTGGTGCATCAAATTTGGAGTAATCTATACTCGCCGTTTGAAACGAAAGCATCGAGGCTACGGCGATACCTTTTACATTGACGAAGTCTTCGTCAAGATAAACGACAGGCGGCATTACCTGTGGCGGGCTGTTGATCAGGATGGCGAAGTGGTTGATGTGTATCTGCAGGGGAAGAGAGATGTGGCTGCTGCAAAGCGTTTCTTCAGGCGATTGCTACGAAGCCATGGGGCCGCGCTCAGGAAGATCGTGACAGATAAACTGCGCAGTTGTGGAGTGGCTCACCGTGAGTTGATCCCTGAGACGATCCACAGTACTGAGCAGTATGAGAATAATCGGGCTGAGCAATCTCATGAGGCGACAAGGGTCAGGGAGCGAGGGATGCGGCGGTTCAAATCAGTTGGTCAGGCTCAGCGTTTTGTGAAAGCCCATGCTGCGGTTAGTAACCTGTTCAACTTAGGAAGGCAGCTGGTATCAGCTGGTCACTATCGTGATCTTAGGGTCAGTGCGTTTAGCGAATGGAGTAAGGCGGTTGCTTGAACGTAAACAGCAGGTTTCAGTGATCTGGGGAAGTTAATTTGCCAATACCGTATCAACTACTTGTCTGCTCATTTAGGCATTCAAAAAATGCCTGGTTAACCGGGCTCTGTCCGGCATGCTTTCCCACAATAGCCGCATAGTTATTGCTGTAGTTCAGGCCTCGTTTTTGCAGCGGCCTCATCTGCTCCTGCCAGCCCATGTGTTCAACGTATTCCTTTGACAGGTAACCGATAAAATTGCCGCTGTGAATCAGCAGCGCACGTGCTTCATACTGAAGCGCCGACGCTTGGCGATACCATTTTTCCGCCTCGGGAATCAGCATGCGTCCCGGACGCATTTTGTGCGTCTCAATGTATTTTTGCCGGCCCAGTTCCTCTAGGGTGATTTGTCTGTCGGGTTTTTTGTACAGGACGTGTTTTTCGCCGCAATACAGTTTCATTGTTTCACTGACGCCGAGAGGGAGGGCGGTCAGGTTTTTCATCGGCGCGGGAAGCGCAGTGATACCGATGGCCACCACTTCGCTGGTAACCGCTTGGGATACCTTGTCGGCGGCAAACGTATGAATGTTGATATAAACCTCAGGCGCGATATTGGTAAACCGTTCTATAGCCGCGGCTAGAATTTGTTCGCAGGAGAACAGGCAGAACTCCTCGATACCCAGGTTCAAGGTTCCCACCAGGGTTTCCTGGGTCTGATGAATGCTGCTTTGAAATTGCTCCAGTGCGGCGAGCAACTCAAGTGTTGCGTTGTAAACTAGCTGCCCCTGAGGCGTGACTTTGAAGCCTTTCCTGCCGCGTTCGCACAGGGTCATCTGTAGGCGGCGTTCAAGGTCGGCAAGATGATTGCTGATGGTCGAGATGGCGATATTCAATTCTAGTTCGGCCGCGGCTATACCACCTTGCTCTACGATAATCTTGAAAATACGCAGCAGTCGCAGATCCACATCGGCCAGATTTCCCACCAGGGATGCCTTGCGTTTACCCATTGTTCGATTACCCCCAGAGCGCTCTGTGATCCGCTATATTAGTGTTGTATAAGCAAAATAACTATACCGTATATTATTATATATTTTAAATATATCCCTGTGCCAACATGATTAGTTATTCTATCGTTGCCGGGAGTCCGCATGAGCAAGAATGATGAATTATTGGCACGACGCGCGGCGGCGGTAGCCCCTGGGGTTTCCTCTGCTGCCCCTGTATTTACCGCAAAGGGAGAGAACGCCCAGATATGGGATGTGGATGGTAAGCGTTATATCGACTTTGCCATGGGTATTGCAGTGTGCAATACAGGGCATTGCCACCCGGAAGTTATGGCGGCTGCCAAGGCGCAGATCGAGGCGTTTTCCCACACCTCGTTTCAGGTCTCAATGTACGAACCGTATATCGAACTGGCGGAGAAAATTAATCAGCTAGCCCCTATCAGCGACGCCAAGTCAGTGTTCTTTTCAACCGGTGCTGAGGCCGTGGAGAATACGGTGCGTATTGCTCGCATCGCTACCGACAGGCCCGCTGTCATCAGTTTTCGCGGCGGCTTTCATGGGCGCACCGAGCTGACAGTTACCATGACCGGAAAGATTGCCCCCTACAGCTCGGGACTGGGAGCACGTGCTGCCAATATCTATCACGCCCCTTTTCCGGTGCCTCACCACGGCATCTCTGTCGCTGATGCCATGGCTGGTTTGCAGAGCGTTTTCAAGACGGACGTGGAACCGGGTGATGTGGCTGCCATCGTTATTGAGCCGGTTCAAGGGGAGGGTGGTTTCTATCAGGCGCCGCCAGAATTCATGCGCTATTTGCGTGCGGAATGCGACGAGCACGGCATCCTGCTGGTTTGTGATGAGGTGCAAACCGGTTTTGCCCGTACGGGAAAAATGTTTGCGACAGAATACTCCGGCATCGAGCCGGATCTGATGAGTATTGCCAAGGCCATGGGCAGTGGCTACCCCATCTCCGGTGTGGTTGGCAAAGCGCAAGTGATGGACAAGGTAGGCCCCGGAGGCCTGGGCGGTACGTATGGTGGTAACCCCATCGCCTGCGCAGCTTCCCTGGCGACGATTAGAGTTATAGAGCAGGAGGGGCTGGTGGAGCGCAGTAATGTGATTGGAGAGCGCATGATCGCGCGCATTACTGCAATGCGCGCCGCGCCCGCTAGCGCCCCCATTGGCAACATACGCGGCCTTGGCGCGATGGTCGCCTTTGAAATGGTGACAGAAAAAGGCGGCAACATCCCTGACCCGAAAGCAACCGCAGCCGTAATTGCCGCAGCAAGAGAGCGAGGGCTTATCCTGTTGTCTTGTGGCTACTGGGGGAATACGGTCAGGCTGTTAGCGCCGCTTACCGTACCTGATGAGCATCTGGAAGAAGCGTTGGATATCCTGCGCGCCGCCGTCGAATTTGTAAATTGAGGGGAACGTCATGCTAATAGGAACGCCAAAAGAAATCAAAACCCTGGAATTTCGTGTAGGGCTCACCACGGGTTCGGTGGAGGAGTTGGTTCACCACGGGCACCAAGTCATCGTAGAGACGGGTGCCGGCGAGGGCATTGGTTTGTCTGATGAACGCTATCGCGCTGCCGGTGCGGAGATTGTTGCTACCGCGTCTGAAATCTTTGAGCGTGCAGAGTTGGTGGTTAAGGTGAAGGAGCCTCAGCCCCAGGAGTGCCCCATGCTGCGTCAAGGGCAGGTCCTTTTTACCTACCTACATCTGGCACCCGACCCAGAGCAAACAAGGTTACTGAAGGAATCGGGCTGTATCGCCATTGCTTACGAAACGGTGACCGACGACGATCACAGCCTGCCTCTGCTGTCTCCCATGAGCGAAGTAGCGGGCCGCATGTCTATACAAGCCGGCGCCCACGCGTTGGAGAAACACAAGGGCGGTTCCGGCATGTTGTTAGGCGGAGTTCCGGGTGTGGAGGCTGCGCGGGTCGTGGTAATAGGCGGGGGTGTTGTCGGTACCAACGCAATTCGTATGGCCATGGGCATGGAAGCACATGTCACTGTGCTGGATCGTTCACTCAAGCGCTTGAAGGAATTGGACTTCCAATTCGGCTGCAAGCTCAACACTATTTATTCTACCCGTGAATCACTATGGCAGCATGTTACCGGCGCGGATTTGGTGATTGGCGCAGTGCTAGTGCCCGGTGCTGCGGCGCCAAAGTTGGTGACTCGGGAAATGCTGCGGGCGATGCGCCCCGGTTCCGTGGTGGTTGATGTCGCCATCGACCAGGGCGGATGTTTTGAGACCAGCCGTGCCACCACTCACTCCGAGCCAACGTATGTGGAGGAGGGTGTGGTGCACTACTGCGTCGCCAACATGCCTGGCGGCGTTGCACGGACCTCGACCTTTGCCCTGAACAATGCCACCTTGCCCTTTACGCTCGCGCTGGCAGACAAGGGTTATCGTCAGGCGCTGCTGGACGATCCGCACCTGCGCAACGGTCTTAACGTTCATCGGGGCGATATCACGTACCAGGCGGTGGCTGAGACACTAGGTTATAATTACCGTCCTGCACAGGAAGTGCTTGCAGGTTGATCAATCTGTTCCATTGATTCCATTTACTTGAAGCGTTATGCAGCAGATCAACATCGTTGACATACCGCATTGTTTCTCTATATTAAACCTGCAATATCGCGTCATTTACAAAATCGATCGCGAGAAGGTCTATGTTCAAGTTGAGAAAGTGACTCCACATAATTACAGGAGAAACTAGTATGAAAGACTATCGTAAAGCAAAGAAAACCATTGAGGTATCAGTGGGTGATTCCGTAAGAATTATTCGCAAATTACAAGAATTAAGTCAGAACCAACTGGCTTCTCTTACCGCCATTCCTCAGTCAACCATATCCGCTATTGAAAACAATCGGGTCAATCTAGGAGTCGAGCGAGCTAAAGTATTGGCAAGCGCTTTAAACTGCCGCCCGGCGGTTTTAGTGTTCCCAGGCTGGGAGCTTGAGAAAGCAGCCGCATAACCAGTACGGGCTGCTAATAACCTATTGAACAGATTCAGTACCACTCACCCCCAGCGTTCTTTTCATCTTGAAAAAATCTTCAAACTGATCGGCGATCGTTTTGGACGACAGGGGCTGCTCCAGGCTGGCGGCTGCAGCATTCGCAATGTCCGCCGGGAGACTGTCACGCCTGGCCGTCATTAGGTCGGCTACGAAGTCTGCAGTGAACTCCGGATGTGGTTGGATTGTCAGTGCGCGGTCGCCGTAAGCGAGCATGGCATACGGGCAAAAATCCGACTGGCCGATTACCTTGGCGTCTTGGGGCAACTCTACGATCTGGTCCTGGTGCCATGCCAGGACCGCACTGTTGAACGTATCGTTATCGGACCCGGAAAGCTGCTAGTTAACCGCGCCGGCAGACCAGCCCCCTGAAAACTGTTCCACCCTGCCGCCCAGTGCCTAGGCGAGAATTTGGTGACCAAAACAGATGCCGATAATGGGAACACCAGCGGAATAAACTTGGCGCAAGAATTCTTCGAGGGGCGCAATCCAATCGTTGTCTTCGTAAACGCCGAATTTGGAGCCGGAGATTAGCCAACCCTGTGCCGCTTGGGCGTCAGCTGGAAATACACCGTCGAGTACAGGGTACGTTTCGAACTCGAAGCCGTGACTTGCCAGCAAACGCTTAAACAGACCATCGTAGTCGCCGTGCTTTGCGCGCATTTCTTCGGGGTTCTGCCGGTATGGAGAATGCCAATTTTCATCTTTGTTGCCTGATCCTGACGTTAAACCCCCGTCAGAGACAGGCGTCGTATTCTAAAGGTGTCACCTGGTTATTGAACTCGTCCATCTCCTGCTGCTTCATCAGCGTGCAAATGTTCTGAAATCCGATGCCAAAGTATTCCGCGATAAATTCTGAATTTTCAAATGCCGCCAGCGCATCTGGCCAGTAGCGGGGCAGGGTGGGCGGCAGCTGGTCGTAGGCATTGCCTTCCAAGGCTGGCGGCGCCTCCAGTTTGTTCTCTATCCCGTGCAGCATGCCCGCGAGAATAGCTGACATTACCAGGTAGGGATTAGCGTCTGCGCCAGCTACGCGGTGTTCGATGCGCGTTGCTGCCGGTGAGTCGGCCGGCACCCGCAGTGAGACCGTACGGTTTTCATATCCCCAACAGGGTGCCAATGGCGCGTGGGTGCCCCGCTGGAAGCGCCGATAAGAATTGAGCACAGGTGCGAACAACAGCATGCTGTCCTCCATCCCCACTAGACAGCCGGCAATGGCGTGGCGCAGCATAGGAGTGCCTTTGCCAGTGCCGTCGTCAAAGACATTGTTGCCCTGCGCATCCAGCACACTGCAATGTACATGCATTCCATTGCCAGCGAGATTGCCAAAGGGTTTGGCCATGAAGGTCGCCCGCAGCCCCTGTTGCCTGGCCACGCCGCGTACAACGCGCTGCAGCATTATCGCCTGGTCAGCCGCCGCTAGCACATCAGCGCTGTGGTACAGATTAATCTCATATTGGGAGGGCGCGGCCTCTTTGACCAGGGTGTCTATAGGCAGGCCCTGAGCGGCGCAGGCATCGCGTACGCCATGCATCAGCTCCGAGAATCCAGACATGGTATCGATGCAATAGGCATTACCACTGGCCAGGGCTCCACCGATGCGATCAGTTTGTGTGTGGGCTGGCCGGCCCTGAGAATCATCCTCATCGCGCAACAAATAAAATTCCATTTCACTGGCCATCACTGGCGTGAGGCCGTGCTCTGCCAGCCGCCCGATGAGGTTTTTGAGAATAAAGCGTGGGTCATAGGCGCAGGGCTCCCCACTGACTTCTCGCATGGACATCAGCACCTGGCCAGTGGGGCGCGTAGCCCACGGCGTCGCTACCAAGGTGCTGATATGTGCTTCACACATGCCGTCGCCGTCGCCGCGATCAAACACCCAGGCATCGACATCGCGCCCCCAAATATCGAACGCAAGCGCACTCAGGGGCAATTTGAGGCCACCGGCGAAGACTTTTTCGATTTTATCGCGGGTGATCCACTTACCGCGTAATTTGCCGGCGATATCGGGCAGTATCACTTCGAAAATTTCAATCTTCGGGTGTGATTTCAGGAACAGCTGCAAGCGTTCATTGTTAGAAGTATTGTTATCAGACATTTTTGTAAGCCATAGGTTGTGTCTTGTCTCGTTCTGTTTTGCGCTCCCGCCTCTAAAAAACACCACTTAAGGGGTAATTCCAAATGCCGGGGGTTATGGGAGACTATACAACATCGAAGCTTTTTTTGGGGCTATAACACTTCGGGGTAGTATGTGAGTTAGCCCCCGGGCCCTGTGCAGCAGAATTTTTGTTTGGAGATAGCGCGCAAATGAACGTGATAAAAGATACATCTGCCCTGCAAAAGATGGATCGGGAGCACCATCTGCACCCTTTTACCGATCTTAAAAGCTATAGCGAGAAGGGTGGCCGTATCGTGTCCGGTGCCGAGCATATCTACATCTACGATAGTGAAGGCAACCGTATGTTGGACGGTATGTCGGGACTGTGGTGTTGTAGCCTGGGTTATAGCCAGCGCAGCATCGCGGAGGCGGTATTTGAACAAATGCAGCAACTGCCTTACTACAATAATTTCTTCGGCTGCTCCAATCAGCCCGCCACGGAACTGGCGAAGCTTCTGGTAGACGTCACCCCTGAGCAGTTCACCCATGTATTTTTCACCAACTCCGGCTCCGAAGCCAACGACACCAACCTGCGCCTGGTACACCGCTATTACGACTGCCTAGGTAAGCCCGGCAAGAAACACATCATCAGCCGCAAAAATGCCTACCATGGCAGTACTATTGCTGCCTCTTCGCTGGGCGGCATGGACGCCATGCACCAGCAGACCCACGGCCTGGATTACGTGCACCATATAGGCCAACCCCACTGGTTCGAGGCGGGTACTGATGAAGATTTGGATACCTTTGGCCTGCGGTTGGCCGGCGAGCTGGCGGCAAAAATTGCGGAGCTGGGCGAGTGCAATGTGGCAGCCTTCATCGCGGAGCCCGTGCAGGGTGCCGGTGGTGTCATCATTCCACCGTCGACGTATTGGCCCGAGATTCAGCGGATCTGCGACGCGCACGATATTCTGCTGATTGCCGATGAAGTAATTTGCGGTTTCGGTCGTACCGGTAACTGGTTTGGTTGTGAAACCTACGGCATCAAGCCCGACTTAATGACGTTCGCCAAGGCGGTCACCAACGGCTACATGCCGCTTGGTGGCGTAATGGTGGGTGATAAGGTGGCCAATGTATTAATCACGCATGAGGGTGAGTTTGCCCACGGCCTGACGTATTCTGGTCACCCGGCTGCCTGCGCCGCCGCCCTGGCTACTCTGAAGGTGCTCCAGGACACAGGGATTATCGAGACATGCGCAGCGGATATCGCCCCGCACTTTCAGTCTCGGCTGCGTGATCTAGCCGATCACCCGATTGTTGGGGAGGTGCGGGGTGACGGAATGTTTGCCGCGGTAGAGCTTGTCAGCGATAAGGCCAGTCGCGAGCGGCTAGCGCCGGACTCCACCGGCGCTGTGTACTGCCGCAATATCTGTAACGACAACGGCTTGATGGTGCGCCAAACCGGTGACGCCATGATCATGGCGCCCCCTCTGGTGTGCAACACGCTGGAGATAGACACCTTGGTGGACACCCTGGCGGTCGCCCTCGATCATACTGCAAAACACTACGGCGTTTCATAGAGTTTGCAGCGCTGCAGAGACGGAGCTGGATGAATGAACAGCGCCTCTCTCAGGCCCCGTCTCAGGCCCCGACTCAGTGTCGGGGAGGTTGCAAGTAGGCGATCAGGGTGTCGCCGCCTTTATAGTTTTCTGCGCTCATCAGCGAATCCAGAAACAGGTAGAACAACTCTGCCTGTGAACCAATTTCCAGCTTGGCGTAGGCGTGTTTTCGGTGCAGCTTGACGGTTTCTATGGAGATGAAAAATTTCTCTGCCACTGTTTTGGTGCTGTGCCCGCGTAATACCAGGTTAATCACTTGTGCCTCACGTTCTGTCAGCACACTGGAACCAAAGGCGTTCAGGGCCGCATGCATCTGACCTCGCAGATTGACGCTATTTGATGCGTTGCCTGAGTCCGCCCAGTGCTGCTGGCACAGTATTTCAATAGTGGGACGAATCGCTTGCAATGTGTCCAGTTGTTGCCTGGTGAAGGCAGGGCAACCTTCGGTTCGACCAAGGGCGATGTTGATAAAACCTTCCCCGGTTATGGGTATGAGATAGCCGCATTCGTCCTCGTAGCCGCAGTCTTGATACCAGGTCTTGTAGTACTCGCTGTCTTTGAAACCGCTGGGTGATAAGTCTTGGAGGCTAAACAAGCCGTAGCTGTTGTCCTGCGTAGCAGCGAGGTAGTAGGGATCGAGCAGGAAGGCCCCGTTGACAAATAAATTCAGTGTGGAGCGCCCGCCGCTGCTCTGCACCTCGAAATATTCGATCACTGGAAGGTCAGTGCCCGGATAGACCACAATGGTGGCATCGCTGACCGGCACCAGCTCCCGGAACATGCCGATCAGCGCTTCGGGGAACTCACCGCTACCTACACTGGGGATTAGTGTTGTTAGCTGTTCGCTGAATTTCGATAGTTCTGACATTGGGTGGTTAGGCCTCGTCGTTCTGTGGGCGGTTTAGTTCTTCGACGAACGTTTGTAGCACCAGGTTCGGACGCGCGCCTTTGCGCGTGATAGCTGCGTAGCGAGTGCGGTAGTTAAATGACTTCGGTAGCAGTGCGCGCATCCGTTCCTCCCCGATCCAGCGCTGTGCATAATGGGTAGGCAGAAAGCCAACATACTGACCAGACAGGATCAGGAATGCAATCCCCTCGCGGTCGGTAGCGGTGGCTGCGGAGCGCATTTTTTGCAATTGGGCTTTGTTCTCGCGCGGTACCGCGTTGGCCGGAAAAACTGCGTCCTGCGCAATCACCATCGAGACTGTCAGCTTCTTCGCAGGCAGTGCAAACAGGCTGTGGCGATGGCCGCAATAGAGCTTTGATTCCTCATCGTATAAATCAATATACTCCAGCCCTGAGAGCTGTTTGATATCCGGGATTACGCCAATATGTAGGCGGCCATCGAGTACACTTTTCTCGATTTCACCGGGCGGCATCATACGGATATTAATGCGCACTTCAGGCCCCTGCGTTTTTAAGGCGGCCAGGGAATTAGTGACTTGCATGTGGTTATGCATCGTCACCAAATTGTCGGTAATGCCGATATTTAATTCGCCCTTGAGTTGCGCAGTGATGGTGTTGACCTGTGTCGTGAAGTTTTCCAGTGAAGCCAGCAACTGGAGCACGGCTTGATAGACTTCGCTGCCCTCATCCGTCAATGCAAACCCTGCGCGGCCACGCTGGCACAGTTTCATTCCTAGCCGTTTTTCCAGATCGGCCACTGCGATGCTGATCGCTGAAAGACTGATATTCAGATCCACCTCGGCTGAGGAAAAACCGCCGTTTTCCACCACCCTTCGAAATATCCGTAACAACCGGATATCGGCATCGCTGATGTCGCCGGAAAGGGCCAACTGCTTATTGCTCATTTCTTTATTGCTCACTCCGGCTCGCCAGAAGGAGCCATTACTTAAGTTATTATAAAAGTATAGTTAACTAACTGTATATAGAACATAAGAATAATGGCGCCATAATGGGCAGACAATAGCACTGAGACTTCTCAACGGGGTGGCATCATCATGGTGGATCACAGCTCCCGCGCAGGCCTGACCCAAGCGCAACTTGACGCTCACTGGATGCCCTTCACCGGCAACCGACAATTCAAGCAGGACCCGCGGATTATTGTTGCTGCCAAGGGGAACTATTATACCGACGCCAATGGTCGCGAGATTTTTGATGCCCTGAGCGGCCTGTGGACCTGTGGTGCTGGTCACGGTGATGCCAGAATTGCTGAAGCCGTCACCCAGCAGATCAAGCAGCTGGACTATTCGCCGGCATTCCAGTTCGGCCACCCCGCCTCGTTCCAACTGGCCGAGCGTGTTACCGAGCGTATGCCAGAGGGAATCAACCGCGTGTTTTTTACCGGGTCCGGTTCTGAGTCTGTCGAAACCTCTTTGAAAATCGCCCGCGCCTACTGGCGTAAAAAGGGCAAGGCCAGTAAGACCAAATTGATCGGGCGCGCCAGGGGCTACCACGGCGTTAACTTTGGAGGTATCTCTGTCGGTGGCATTGGCGCTAACCGCGCACTGTTTGGTACCGCTGTCGACGCCGATCACCTGTCCCATACCCTGCTACCCCAGAACAGGCACGTGCGTGGACTGCCTACCGAGGGGGCCGAGTTGGCTGAAGAGTTGCTGGAACTGATCGCGCTACATGATGCATCCAATATCGCCGCGGTTATTGTTGAACCGCTGGCCGGGTCCACCGGCGTGCTGCCACCGCCGCAGGGTTATCTACAGCGCCTGCGGGAAATCTGCGACCTGCACGATATTTTGCTGATCTTTGATGAGGTGATCACCGCATTTGGTCGCATGGGAGCCTGGACCGCAGCCGAAAAGTTCGACGTTAAACCTGACATTATCGCTTTGGCCAAGCAACTCACAAACGGCGTGGTGCCAATGGGGGCTGTGGCCGTAAAACAGGCGATCTACGATACCTTTATGGAAAACGGCGGACCCGAGTACGCTGTGGAATTGCCGCATGGCTATACGTATTCCGCCCATCCAGTGGCTTGTGCTGCTGCGTTGGCGTCACTTGATATTATCGAGCAGGATAGTTTGATCGATTGTGTAGAAACGTTGTCGCCCTGGTTTGAAGATGTACTGCACGGGCTCAAGGGAGTCCAGTACGTGGCCGATGTTCGCAACTACGGTTTTGCCGGTGGTTTGACGATAGAGCACTCGCCAGGGGAGCCGGCGCTGCGTCCGTTCCAGATCGCAATGAAAATGTGGGATAAGGGCTATTATGTGCGTTACGGTGGCGACACCATTCAACTGGGCCTACCGTTCACTTCCCGGCGCGAGGAGATAGACAGTTTGATCAACGCCCTGGGCGAGGCGATCAAAGAATTGGCCTGACTGATTTTTCAATTATGAGTCGTCAGAGTCTTATCAATGGCAGTGCCTTAACACTATGGGGGTATTGTTAGTAATGTTACATAAGTAGAGTATAGAGCAACGTGCTTAAGGAGATCGTAGGCTTCTCGAAATGCAGTCGTGTCACATTTCTCAAAAAAAACCTATAGGTACGGTTTTCATGACATACAGCCATTCATTTCTTCGGGCTACTTTTGCGGCGCCTGCTGTCTGGCAATTCGCGTTGAAAGCCAGGTGATTTTTTGGCGGAGAATCTTTCCATGTTTTTAAAGGGCTCAAGGCTGTTAAAAGCGTCAACTCTGCTTCGACTATTCAAATACAGTGTCTATCTGCTGTTATGCGCGAATGTTGCGATGTTTTTTTTGGAGGAAGCCGAGGCCAGTCTGCATACCTTGAATACCGGTTTTTCCATTTTTGACGTCTTCGAGAGCTTTGTAATGACCATCGATACAGCATCGTGGGTTGTTTTATTATTGATATTTGAGCTGGAAACCTACGTGCTGGAAGATGAAGTGATTCGAGGTCGCACTAAACGGCTCCTCACTGGTACGCGCGTTGTTTGTTACTTCTTGGTCGTGTATTCCTTTTACGGCTATTGTGCCAAGGTTTACCAACTGTATCAGTCTCAACCTATCTCGCAAACGTCCACCTGTGCGGCTGAGTTGGAAGGTTTTTCCTACATGTTTGAAATGGACGAGTACGAAATTCTGGAGAGAGAAAACTGCTTAGATTTACAGCTGGAAACCGAATCGTCCCGTTTGAATGTACTCGGACACAACAAAACCATTGTCACCAGTGACGCTATTTTGGCAGCCGTCAAAAAGTTGGCCTGGGTCGATGTTATCAATTCTGTTACCTGGATTATTGTGGTTGTCCTGCTGGAAATCGATGTTCTGATAGAGCTTTCTAAAACTGAGCGTCGCGGTGCAGTAGCGGCTTTAAACAAAATGTCCAAGGGTGTCTGTTACAGCATCCTGCTCGCGGCCGCTGTGTATTGGGGCGTTTCTGGCGAGCTACTCGATTTCTGGGACGCGTTCTTGTGGATCGTCGCCTTTATCTTTATCGAACTGAATATCTTCAAATGGCACGAGGAAATACAGCAACACAGACAGGAAGCCGATTCGTTGCTCAACTGAGGAAACCATAATGAAAGGCAAGCACTACATCGGCGGGCAGTGGGCTAGCCCTGCCTCCGCAGAAACCTTTGATGTGATAAATCCGTCAACCGAGCAGTTGATTGAGAAAGTGTCGGCAGGCAATGCGCAGGATGTGGATGCAGCCGTACTGGCTGCCCGTAAGGCCTTCGACGAGGGCCCCTGGCCGAGAATGAGTGGCGCGGAACGTGCCGGATACCTGCACAAGATCGCCGGGATTATTAACCGCCGCTTGGATGAGCTGGCAAAAATCGAGGTGTTAAACAACGGCAAACCGTACCCTGAAGCCAAGTGGGACATTGAGGATACTGAGGGCACCTTTACCTTTTATGCCGGCTTGGCAGAGCAGATGGAGCCGGATAAGGAAGAGCCCATTGCGTTGACCGAACCCGGCTTCAGTTCCAAGGCAGTGCAGGATCCCATAGGTGTTGCCGGTGCGATCATTCCCTGGAATTTCCCACTGTTAATGGCCGCATGGAAAGTGGCCCCCGCACTTGCAGCTGGTTGCACCATGGTGTTGAAACCCTCGGAAATCACACCCTTAACCGCGCTAGCGCTGGCGGAAATTGTCGAAGAAGCGGGCCTGCCCGCAGGCGTTCTCAACATTGTTACAGGCCTTGGGAGCGTCGCCGGGCAGGCTCTGGCTGAACATCGTGGCGTGGATAAATTGGCATTTACCGGTTCAGTTCCCACCGGCTCACATATCATGCGTGAAGCGGCCAGAGACATTAAAAATATAAGCCTCGAGTTAGGTGGCAAGTCGCCATTTGTCATCTTCGCCGACAGCGATATTGAAAGAGCCGTCGAGTGGATTATGTTCGGTATATTTTGGAATCAGGGCCAGGTTTGCTCCGCCACCTCCCGTGTGCTGGTGGAAGAGCCGCTGTATTCTGCACTGCTTAAGCGCCTGGTAGAGGAGGCGCAAAAAATCACAATCGGTGATGGGGCTGAAGAAGGCGTTTTACTGGGTCCCTTGGTGAATGCCAACCAGTATCGCAAGGTTGTACTAGCAATAGAGCGCAGCGTGGCAGAAGGTGCGACTTTGGTTACTGGTGGCAAACGGCCGCAAGGTCTGGACCGGGGTTACTTTCTGGAGCCGACCATTCTGGCCGACATGGATGAAGACAGCGATGTTTGGTGTGAGGAGATTTTTGGTCCGGTGGTCTGCATCAAACCTTTTAGCAGTGAGGCCGACGCGATTCGCATGGCAAATGACTCGCGCTTTGGTCTGGCGGCAGCGGTAATGTCGAAAGATGAGGCGCGTTGCGAGCGAGTGGCGAGGGCATTTCGAGCTGGTATCGTCTGGGTCAATTGTTCTCAACCCACTTTCGTCGAAGCGCCATGGGGTGGTTATAAACAGTCTGGAATTGGCCGCGAGTTGGGCGTGTGGGGGCTGAATAATTACCTCGAAACCAAACAAATCACACGCTACGAGAGCGACGAGCCTTGGGGCTGGTATATCAAACAGGTAAGTTGAGTTAGATTTTTATGCATAGACATCACGACCCATTAAAAGACGCAGTAGCACGACCGCTCTGGCACGACCCCGAAATCATGCGAGCTCCCGAGCCTGCATTATCCGGGAGTGCAGATTGTGAGTTGCTGATTGTCGGAGGTGGATATACCGGACTTTGGGCTGCTCTGCAGGCCAAGGAACGCAAGCCCGACATCGACATTATTGTCATCGAGCAGACTTTTGTCGGAGACGGAGCCTCAGGCCGTAATGGGGGTTTTCTGTCTAGCAGCATTGCTCACGGTGAGACCAATATTGATGCCCAGTTTCCCGGAGAGGCAGACAAGCTCGAGCAACTCGGCGAACAGAATATCAAGGAGTTACTGGAAGCCCTGGAACGCTACGACATCGATGCGCATTACGAAAAAACCGGAGTGACCAATGTCGCCCTGGACCCGGAGGCAGCTGTCCGCCTGTACGAAGAATTCCTGGTGCGACAAGCAAGCGGTGAGGACGTGGTGTGGTATGACAAAGAGGGTATGCGCGAGCAGGTCAATTCCCCGAAATTTTATGGTGGCTGCTGGCAGCGCGGACACCAGGACGGTGTTGTTGATCCCATGCGCTTATGCCTGGGCTTGAAAAATGTACTGCTCAATCAGCTTGGCGTTCGCATTTTCGAGGGTACTCGCTTGAAAAAGGTTATGCCCGATGGCAAAACCAGCATGCGGGCTATTTGTGAGGCTGGTGAGATCCAGAGCGAAAAAGTGCTAATGGCCACCAATGCCTATACCAACCCCTACCGCAAAATTAATCGCGCCATCGTGCCGGTTTGGGATTATCAAATCGCGACAGAGCCGTTGACGCCGCAACAGCTTGACCTAATCAACTGGGGTAAAACGGAATCGCGGCATGCTCTGTCGGATTTCACCAATCTGTTCCATTACTTTCGCCTGACCAGAGATAATCGCATTACCTGGGGTGGCGGCGGGGCGGTTCGCTCGTATTTCAATCGCGGCATCGATATAAAGTATATGGACGCGCCAGCACGCTACGCGCAATTGGCCACCGAGTTCTTCCACATGTTTCCGCAACTGGAAGGGAACGTGAAATTCTCCAATAAGTGGGGTGGCATTATCGCCTCATCCACCCGCTTTTGTATGGTGCCCGGGGTAGCATATGATGGCCGTCTGGCTTGGTCGGTCGGGTATACCGGCCATGGTGTCAGCGCTTCGCGGTTTGGTGCACGAATCGGTATTGAGTTGCTAGGGTACAAGCCCTCAGAAGTAATTCGTATGCAGTTTGTCACTAAGAATGCGACACCGTGGCCGCCCGAGCCATTCCGCTGGATAGGCATACGCCTTACTGAGCACGCGTTGGCTAGGGCCGACAGAAACGGCGGCAAACGCGGCTTGTGGTTGAAGCTTCTGGACATGATGGGCTTCGGTTTTACCTGTTAGGTCTGCTCCTTGACAGCCCGCCACGCAGCATCAAAGGCTGCATCCATCAGCGCAATCGCCTCGGAATCTGTGTTGGCAATGGAGATACGCCCGAACTGTGCACGGCCAATCTCGTGGGGTGCCTGTCCTTCCTCCCATTTTGGGTCGTCCAGTGCGAGATAGGGGTAGGAATAGCCGTGGGGAATGCGGTTGACGGTGATGGCCCGAATGTCGCGCTCGTGGTTGAAGCCGTGCTTGCCCAGTAAAGACTGCAATTGCTCGCGGATATCCTGTTCGTAGCTGGCGAAGGGGGTGGCGTATATTTTGTGACGCCCCATACGCAGCTGGTCGCGCCCTGATCCTTGTTCATCCGATGTAGTTATCGTCATTGGCGAGTTCATCATGAACACCACCATCGGGTCATCCGGTCCGCGTGGGGGTTCGTATCCCCCGACCGTCATTGACGGCGCTGTGCTCACCCACTGGAACGGATCATAGGGGCACTGGAACATTGTTGCGCCCAATTCGGAGAAGGCACGGCCGTTTTCCAACTGTACGTTGGCATAGACAAAAGGTGTCTTGACGCCGTAGCGCAGGCCTTCCTTCTGTCGTTCCGGCATTTCAGGACACAGATGGGGTATGAGGACGTTATAGCAGGCCAGAACGCTGTGATCAGCGGTGACACGCAGGGGCTTCCCCTGCTGCACGTAATCGACTTCAACGTGTTTACCGTCGACTTCACGCACGCCAACTACCGTGCTATTGAGCCGAAGCCGAGTTGCCTGCTCATCTTTGTCCAGTGCGGTGTAATCGAATCGGGCGATGGCGACGTCTTCTGGCCCCTTCATGTCGGGGGCAACACCGGGTATCAGTTTTTGTACCAGCAACCTGGCCACAGAGGCATTGCCATCTGGGAACATGCGCACCTCCAGAAGGCTTTCCAAAAAAACTTCCCCAACAGAAGCTGCTGCTTTACCCAGCCAGCCCATCGCTTTAATGCCGCTGGCGCCGTTGCCGACGGCTTCCAGCACTGTGAGGTGCCATCCAGAGAAGCCTGACAAATGGAGGATGATTGCATTCATTATCGGCAGGGTGTCCTCATTGAGGCCGACGCGTTCCAGCAGGAATCGGTTGTAGCTGACAGAATTAACGTAGTCCCATTTCTCGCTGAGTGACAGTCCCTCGAGGAAGTCTCGTTGGCCACCAAAAAAGTCGATTAAAATGTCTTGCTCGCTACTGGGTAGCGGCAAGGCGCGTACTTTTTCCTCGTAACCTTCACCGCCGTACATGACCGCGTTCCAGTTGCCACCCACTGTCACGTAGCCGTCCGGTCCTGGTATTGCCACGCCATTATCGGCATCGAGCTTGCCTGCCAGCATAAAGTTGTCCGGTGTATTGATGTCCATCGTCGCAACAAAGTCATCATCGATACCGATGTCGGTCATCAGTCCCCCAGCTGCTTTGCTGAAGCTACTGGGGGTTTCCAGGTTTTGGGCGCCGCCCAGGCTCAGCATCATTCTGCCGTCCTGGTGAAACTCGTTACGTTTGGCATGGCCACCAAAGTCGTCGTGATTATCGAGCAGCAGGATGCGGGCCTCGGGGCCCATTTTCTTGCGATAGAAGTAGGCGGCTGCCAGGCCGCTCATGCCGGCACCGACGACGACCAGGTCATAGTGTTCGTCCAGCGTTTCGTATTGTGACGGCTTTTCTCCGCGCCAGGCCAGGTCGTGGGCCACTTCGAAGGAGCCCACGTGACTGCCCCGCATGCCGGTGAGGGTAGGGGGGTAATAGGCGGAGGAGTCTGGCGGGCTGAATGCCGTGGGAGTGCCAATTGATATCTTCGCGGCAGGCTCAATGTCGCTGCCGCAAGCGTGCAGCACGACGCCAGCCGCGCCTATCGCTATCCCGTTCATGAAATCTCGACGTGTTATCTGTATTGCCATTGTTGTCTCCAATTACTTTACATGTCAGATGACATGTTCTAGCATGTCAGTTGACATGTCAAATTTTGGATGGTCCCGTGACGGATAAGCGCAAGCAACAAATTCTACAAGCGGCAATTGAGCTTGTTGCAGATGAGGGCTATGGAAGCCTGAGTATGCGCGCTCTGGCGCGCGCCAGCGGTATGAAACTGGGTGCGCTGCAATATCACTTCCGTACCTGGGGCGACCTGCTTCGGGCGCTCGTGGACTATATCGCTGAAGAAATTCGTCAGGCATTCGAATCGCGCAAATTACATGAGGGCTCGCCGAGTGTTGCGGAAATCGCGGCGTTCATGCTCGACGATTCCGCCGGCACCGGGGAGGGATTGCTCGGTGACAGGCTTTGGCCACAACTCTGGGCCATGGAACAGGTGGAGCCAGTGGTGTCCGACCTGTTGGAGGAAGTCTATGCCGAGTATCTGGAAATCCTCGAAAGAGCAATGGAAGCGGCGGGAATCGAGTCACCCCGAGCGGAAGCGCTTTGCCTGATGTCACTGCTGGAGGGTGAATCACTTTTCACCGGTAAGGGTAGGCGCTGGGAAGGCGACAGAGAAGCCGTGCGCGAAACAATCCTGAAACTTATTAATGAAAGATACGGAGACAAAAAGTGAGCACAGCACAAACATTGGACTACCAAATTAATAGACTTGGGTTCTGGTCGGTGATCGTTGCGATTACCACGGGCGTTGTATCCATGTTTTTCCCACTGGACGCCCCAGGTGGTTACACCGCAGAGCATGTAGATCGTGTGGCCTGGCTGAGTGCTAATAAAGGTGAATTTATCGCCGGCTGGGTGAACCAGATAGTGGCTATGTTCAGTTTGTCAGCGGCGTTTGCCTGCGGTGCCTGGGTGGTCGCAGGGAAAAACTCGCTCCGTGCCATACTCGCATTGTTGTTCGTTGCGATGGCTACGATGGCCTTTATTATTCCGAAATTTATAGCAGTATGGACCATACCCCTGCTGGCAGACACCATTACAGCCGGGGCGATGGGTGCAGAGCTGGCTGACCCTTTGCTCCGCATGCTGAACGTTTCGATTCCCTTTTCCCTGTATACCTCTTTCGATTATCTGGGTTTCTGGTTGTATTCGGTTTTTGCCCTGTTAGCCGCCGGCCCACTCTACGGTGACAGCAAGAGCGCCAAGATATCGGCTGTTGGCCTGGGTGTGTTCGGTATGGTCTACCAGGTCTTGATGGTCGCTTTGTTCCTGGGTGCCATAGCACCGGTAGACATTGAAGCTTATTTCATAGGCGCTTCCCTGCTGCTGCTGTTTCATTTGGTTGCCATGGCGTTTGTTTTTAAAAGATCGATGTCCTCCGCCTCGTGATTGTCTCGTAGGTGGCAGGGCCGACCTGAAGTGCGCCCAATTCAAGATTTTTGATTCGATGGTTTATAGGCTAAGTAAAAAGTGGAAAGCTCCGCCTGAATAAAAAGTCACTATAAGAAGCGTAAAAATACATCAATAAGGTAATGCTGTTATGGAGAATAAAATGAAAATAATACACAAGTCTTTGCTGGCGGTGGCTGTCTCTGCTTCGCTTGCTCCCGTTTCGGTTTACGCGCAGCTGGAAGAGGTGGTAGTTACCGCACAAAAGCGGGCGCAGAACCTTCAGGATGTGCCCATCGCGATCAGTGCGATTAATGCAGAAGTACTTGCGGAAACCGGGGCTATCACCATTACCCAGATCATACCCATGGTGCCCGGTCTAACCGGATCCGATTACGGGCTGGCGACCAATACCTGGGCGATTCGCGGTATCAGCAGCAACGACTGGTCCTTCGGCTCAGAGCCAGCAGTGGGTGTCTTCTTCGATGACGCCTACGTGGGGCGTAACATTTTCGCTACCGGTACGTTCTTCGACATATCCCGAATTGAAGTGGTCAAAGGTCCGCAGGGAACACTCTTTGGCCGCAACGCCGCTGCCGGGGCCATCAGTCTGATCAGTAACAAACCCGCTGACGAGAACGAGGCAAAACTGGGAATTTCCTTGGGTGACGAGGGGCAGCAACGGTATGAGGTCGTTGGTAACCTCGCCCTCAGTGATTCATTTGCCGTACGTCTTGCTTACCAACACGACGAGTGGGAGGGGATGTGGGAAGAAATCAACACGGGTGATGATGCCTATACAAAAAGCGACGCTGTGCGCCTGATGGCGCGCTGGGACGTCAGTGACAACGTGGAAGCCTTATTTCGTGCTAACTACGCCAAAGCAGATACGAACTATACGAGTACAGTCAACATCCCATTTAACGTCGCTGATCCCGGCGTTGAGTACCCCGATAAGTATGCACTCAACGAAGCCAGCTACGAGGAAAATGAGGACTACGGCTTTGGCATGACGCTTAACTGGGAAATTAATGAAGCGTTGACACTGGTCTCCATCACCGATGTTCGCCATGGTGAGAATATTTTTCGTGGGGACGGTGATGAGACCGCGGACGATGCAGCGGTTGACCTTATTTTGTTCGGGGGGTTTACCGGGGGAATGACCGTCCCTATAGATCTCCGCGGTGACGCAGACACCGTTTACCAGGAGTTTCGGCTGAGTGGCGGCTCGGATTCTATCACCTGGTTCGCGGGTATTAGCTACTATTATGAAGACCTGGACATGCACAAATATAATATTGATTACGTTGATACGGCTTTGGGCCTGGGCACAGTGTTTGTTACCAGGCTCGCTAATCAAGGTGAAAACAACTCCTATGGCGTTTATGCGGATGCCACCTGGAACGTGACCGAGAAGCTGGCGCTGATCGGCGGCGCGCGCTGGAGCTACGATGACAAGGATTGGTGTACCAATACGCTGGAAAATACTGTTCCTCTTTCTCCACCATTCCCTACCGATGGCAATGTATGCACCGATGAGAACTGGGATGAGATTACGCCTCGCCTCATAGCTCAGTATGACATTGGCGACGATGCGATGATTTTTGGAAGTGTATCAAAAGGCTACAAAGGCGGTGGCTTTAATAATGACGCGGCGGACACCAACGGCGATTTCATGGGTGACACCGTTTTCTCCTTTGATCCCGAAACCAGCGTCGCCTACGAAGTTGGATTGAAGTCGACCATGCTGGATGGGCAAATGCAGCTCAATGGTTCAGTGTTCTACAGTGAATACGACGACTTTCAGGTCGCGCGCGAGAGCCTCGAGACCGGTGTGGTTATCTCGAATGCGGGGGATGCGGAGACGATGGGGCTGGAGGCGGAACTCTCCTATTCGCCCGTGGAGAATCTGGTGCTGATGGCCAACTATGCCTATCTTGATACGGAGTTCAGCCAGGGTTTCCTCGATGGCAACGACTTGGCCTATGCGCCTGGAAACACCTTCTCAGTTGGCACTAACTTCAACCACGACTTGCTGGGAGGTAGGCTCAACTGGTTTGTCATCTATAACTATACGGATGACTTTTATCATGAGGCCACTAACGTATGGGAGGAAGATGCCTATGGTTTGCTCAACGGCAAAGTAACCTACACGCCGGCCAGCGAACGCTGGGATTTTGCCGTAGCGGCGGACAATATCACCGATGAGGACTATGCTGCGGCACGGGGAGACATCGGCTTGGGAGAGTCTATCCATTGGGGTTACAAGCGCATGGTGAGGGCAGAGTTCAATGTCTACTTCTGATTGAATGCAAATCAAGACTGTGAGCGGTAGAGACCATTATGAAAAGACTGATATTTGTTGTTTTCTTCGTTACGGCGCTCGGAAATATGCAAGCTAAAGCTGACGCTGGAGTGCTGTCACTGAATCCGGAGCAAATGCGGGAGCTAGCGCTCGACAGAATTTCGCCCTGGCCACCCGAAACGGTGATCAAGGGTACGAACGAGCACTGGCAGAAGGAACTGCATCGAGGCGAGGTCACAGTGGCGATTTATGAGTCTATGCCGGCGCTGATTGATGTCAGTGATCCCTTTCCCTACGACGAATATGTGTTTGTCTTGGAGGGCGAGGTGACGCTGATTTCCCTAGAGGGTGACAAGCAGACTCATCGGCAGGGGGACAGCTTCCTGGTGCCCAAAGGGTGGCGAGGCACCTGGGACATGCCGGTCAAATACCGCGAGATGATTGTCGTGGAGACCAAGGCCTGGGTGGCCTCTGGGGAGTAGTTCCTGATGAAGAGAACCATTACCCGGCGCGATTTTCTTAATGGTGCTGCACTGTCAGTGGCGGCGATAGCGACGGCACCCTATCGCTCGCAGCCATTGCACGCGGCTGTTGGTAAGGCGACTGATTACTACCCGCCGCTGCTTAACGGCATGCGTGGTAGCCATAAAGGTTCATTCGAGGTAGCTCATGCCCTGGTAATGCAGGGGCAGCGCTCCAGCGAATATGAGCGGATAGACGATGAATACGACCTGGTCGTGGTAGGCGGCGGCATCAGCGGGCTGGCCGCAGCCTATCTGTACAGAAAGCAGATGGGCGCCAACGCCAAAATTCTCGTGCTGGATAACCACGACGACTTTGGTGGTCATGCCAAGCGCAATGAGTTTGATGTCGACGGGAAGATGCTGCTCGGTTTTGGCGGCAGCATAAACCTGGAGCAGTCTGCCATGAGTCCGGCTGCATACCAGCTATTGGAAGAGATTGGTGTTGATTTCAAAGCGCTACAGGATGCCGGCGCGTCGGACTATGCATTGTCTAATGACGAGGCGCCCTTTGGGCTTTACCTGGGCGCAGATCAGTACGGTAAAGGCCAGATTGTTACAGGCACTTGGAGCAAGGCACTGTCGGGCGCGGGAGAGTACCGCACCACGATCGGATCGCTGAACCTGTCCGCAGATGACAAGGGCAAACTGATCAGCCTGATAGCTGGCGAGAAAGACTACCTTGCTGATATACCCCTACAAGATAAAGACCGTTACTTGCGCAACACCAGTTACGCAAGTTTCCTGCGTGATCGGATCGGGCTTTCCCCTGGCGGCTGCAAGCTCACTGAGCCGTGGGTGAGCGCGATTTATGGCGTTGGCATAGAGAGCGTGTCAATCATGGAAGCGCTAAGCTTCGGTGCACCGGGCATGAACGCACTGGGGTTGCGAGATTCTTTGACGCAACCCGAAGAAACAGAAGACCCAAACCAGTACCGCTACCCGATGTTTCCCGATGGCAATGCTTCAGTGGCCAGGTTGTTGGTGCGCAAACTGATTCCACAGGTGGCGCCGGGTAATAGCATGCAGGATGTGGTTACCGCACGGTTTGACTATTCACAGCTGGACTGTGAAAGCTCCCCAGTGCGCCTGCGCTTAAATAGCACGGTCGTTAACGTCGCTAATCGAGGCGATGACGCGGTTGATGTCAGTTACGTTAGTAACGGCAGGGCCATTCAGGTAAGAGGCAAACACTGCATTCTTGCGGGCTATAACGGCATGATTCCACACCTGTGTCCGGAATTGCCCAAGGCGCAAAAAGAAAATCTGGCGTATGGCGTTAAAGTGCCGTTTATCTGGGCCAATGTCCTGCTGAAAACCGGCGCGGCTGTGCGACAAGGCGGTGTATCAGTGTACCAGGCACCCGGCAGTTTTTTCGAGCTAGTTGCGCACGCTCCGCCTGTGGCATTGGGTGGCTATGAGGCGTCTGCTGGGCCAGATGAACCCATGCTGATGTTCATGGGGCACATGCCTGCACCAAAAGGTGACGGTAGCCAGACTGCGCGGGATCTGTGTCGCCTCGGTAGACACAGGCTGCTGACGACATCATTCTCCGACTATGAACAGGCCATCCGCCAGCAGCTTACCGGTATGTTTAGCGGATACGGTTTTGACGCAGACCGTGATATTCAAGCCATAACCGTGAACCGCTGGTCTCATGGGTATGCTTACGAATACATGGAATTGTACGACCCAGACTGGGCCCAGGGGCAGGCGCCCCATGAACTGGGTCGCAAACCGATTGGCCGCATCAGTATTGCCAACTCCGACTCTGAGGCTTATGCCTATGTGCAGGCAGCAATCGATGCGGCGATTCGAGCAGTAGGTGAAGTGGTGGCATGAGCCTACTACAGTACAGGGTACTTAACGGGTGGCCGCTTTTTTTCCTGATAGCTGTGTTGACCTTGACCGCTATGATGGCGGGTCTGATTCTAATCGGTGTACAAACACCAGAAGCTACGGTAGACCTGATTCGACTCTCTGTGCAGATCGCTTCGCCCTGGATCTTTGTCGCGTTTGTCACTTCACCCCTGGTACAACTTTTCCCCGGCAGCATGTCGAAATGGCTTGCGCGTAACCGCCGCTACGTCGGGTTATCTTTTGCTGCCGGATTCGGCTGGCAGGCAATTTTCATTGCAGTATTACTGACTAAGTATCCATCCTATTACTGGGAGGTTTTACATAACGCGACTGACCTTTCCCTGCGTATTGTTAGCTATATATTTTTACTTGCCTTAACCGTCACTTCATTTTTTCCGGTGCGCCGAAAGATGCGTCCTGAGCATTGGCGCCGGTTGCACCTGGCGGGTATCTGGTACTTCTGGGCGGCGATCTGGGCGAGCTATGCCCCCGCAGCTTTGAGCAGCGACGCCAAGGCGATTCACATTGTTTACTTCGTCCTGGGTTTGCTTGTGCTTTTCATTCGCATTGTTGCCTACCAGAGAACTCGAGCTGGCAAGTCCATTCACAAAACTACCGGCCGCGATCAAAGTCGTGGCTCTGGAAAATGTCAGGAGCATGTACTGTGATACATTCGATCGGTGAGATCCCCGCCGAAGCGGCGAAGCGCTATGGCGACTGCACTGCTCTCGTCTTGCCGGACAGAAAGTTGTCGTTCAGCGAACTGGATGCACTGACTAATCGTTGTGCCAATGCGCTGGTTAATCTGGGGGTAAAGCCCGGCGATCGGGTGACCCTCTATTCCGGTAACTGCTGGGAGTGGATAGTCAGTTACTACGGTGCGCTCAAAATCGGCGCGGTGATTAACCCTATCAACGTAATGCTGACCCCGGGTGAAGTAGAATTCGTGGCTAACGACTGCGGCGCCAGTGTGATTATTGCCTCATATGAGAAAGCGCTCCCTCTACAGGATGTGAAAGAGAAGTCGAAGGTGAGGGAACTGATTGCCTTTGGCGACGAATCGCTGCCTGAAGGCATGCTGTCTTTTAATGAATTGCTGGAACGGAGCGATGACTCATTTCAGGCAGGTGAGATCGACTCCGACTCTCTGTCTACCATCGGCTATACCTCGGGCACTACCGGGCATCCGAAAGGCGCTTGCCTGTCGCACCGCAATATTCTGCTGAATGTAGCCATGACGGCACTGATGCACCAACGGTGCGAGCGAGACATCGTCGTTACCGCATTACCCTGTCCCCACGTTTACGGCAACGTAGTGATGAGCGGAGCCATACAGAATGGTATGACCCTGGTGCTGCATCCAGCCTTTGAGGAAAAGGCGATTATGCAGAGTATCCAGGAGCACAAGGCGACCCTGTTCGAAGGGGTGCCTACCATGTACCTATTTATGCTCAATCACCCGGAGCTCGATAATTACGACCTGTCCTCATTGCGCTGCTGCACTGTCGGTGGCCAGACTATGCCGGTCCCTAAAATGGAAGAGGTAGAGCAGCGCTTTGGCTGCCCGCTGATTGAGCTGTGGGGCATGACTGAAATAGGGGGTTTAGGGACAACCTTTGCTTCCAACGGCCCGATCAAACATGGTTCGATCGGTGTTGCGCTGCCTTACACCGAGGCGAGGATCGCCGATACTGAGGATGCTGAAAAGACCCTGCCGGCTGGGGAGGTTGGAGAACTGATGATTAGGGGCGGCATTGTCATGCAGGGCTACTACGGCAACGAACAAGCCACACGCGATACGATCGAGGCCGATGGCTGGCTGCATACCGGAGATGTGGCCTCCATGGATGAAGACGGCTGTGTGTTCATCGTCGATCGCAAGAAAGATATGATTCTTACCGCTGGTTTTAACGTGTACCCCGCCGAGATTGAACGGGTCGTGGCCGGCCACCCCGACGTGGCCCTGGTGGCGGTGGGCAGTATTCCCGATGCAGTGAAGGGGGAGCTGGCCAAGGCCTACATAGTACCGAAAACGGGTGCCGCCCCGGATGCGGATGACATCATGGCCTACTGCCGCGAGCACCTGGCTGCCTACAAGGTGCCCCGTGCTGTGCAGTTTGTCGAGGACTTACCCAAGACCAGCACCGGTAAGGTGATGCGCCGCGAATTAAAAACACTAGATCACAATACTTGATAAGAGAGATTGATATGAAAATTGATACCGATTTTGCAATGACCATCAATGGCCAGAGCGTTACCACTGAAAATACTCTGCCGGTTTATAACCCTGCGACCAGAAGCGAATTTGCTCAGGTTCCCAATGCCTCGAAGGCGCAGCTTAATGAAGCTGTCAGTGCGGCGCGTCAGGCGCAGCGTAGCTGGAAAACGACATCGCTTGAGGAGCGCCAGGCGGCGATGGAGCGCTTTGCGGATCTGCTTGAGGAGAATGCGGAGGGCATGATGGCACTCCTCACTCGCGAGCAGGGCAAGCCTCGGGCAGGCGCTGAGTGGGAGGTGTTTGGCTCGGCGACCTGGTTGCGGGCGGTCGCCACCCAGAGGCTGCCGGATGAAATAGTGGAAGAGACTGATGAGCGGCGCGTTGTGACCCGATTTACCCCAGTAGGTGTGGTCGGTGCGATTGTTCCCTGGAACTTTCCCATTCTACTGGCGATTTGGAAGATTGCCCCTGCGCTCATGGCCGGGTGCACCGTAGTCCTGAAGCCGTCTCCCTATACACCGTTATGTGACCTGAAAATGGTTGAGTTGGCACAGCAGGCGTTTCCCGCGGGTGTGTTGAGTGCGGTCAGTGGTGGTGATGATCTGGGCAAGTGGATCACAGCTCACCCTGATATCAATAAGGTGGCATTTACCGGATCGACGGAGACAGGTAGACATGTGATGCGCTCAGCAGCCGATACCATTAAGCGTGTGACGCTAGAACTGGGAGGTAATGATCCCGCCATCGTGCTGCCCGATGTCGACGCCAAGGCCATTGCCCCCGAATTGTTCTGGGCCGCTTTTCAAAACAACGCCCAATTCTGTAACGTCACCAAGCGCCTGTATGTGCACGAGGACGTCTATGATGATGTGCGAGATGCACTGGTCGAATTCATCGACGCCAACATCAAGGTCGGCGACGGTACCGCCGCAGACACGGATCTTGGCCCGATTCAAAACTCCATGCAATACGGCAAGGTCAAAGATTACTTCGCGGACTGCCATGCCAATGGCTATCGGTTTGCCGTTGGTGGAGAAATCGATGAGAACGCGACGGGGTGGTTTGTGCCGGTATCTCTAGTTGATAACCCGCCGGATGATTCCCGAATTGTGCGGGAAGAGCCCTTCGGCCCGATATTGCCCCTGTTGAAATGGTCAGATGAGGACGATGTAATAGCCCGCGCCAATGACACCATCTATGGTCTGGGTGCTTCGGTATGGGGTAAAGACCTCGAAGCGGTTGAGCGCATTGGCAGCCAACTTGAAGCGGGCACTGTTTGGCTGAATGAGGTGCACCAGTACTCACCCTTTCAGGCCTTTGGTGGCCATAAGCAATCCGGGTTGGGCTGTGAGAACTCCCTGCACGGCTTGATGGAATACACCAACTGGCAGACGACAACGCTGAACAAGCTGGCAAGCTGAGCTAATGGGTAGCTAATGGAGCTAATGGGGACAGATTTATTTTCCGTCCTAACATTAGCTTCATGTTCCTGCCCTCACCAACGAAATCGAGTTGCGTACCCGTCAGCGCATTGAGCATCGTTTGCCCGGACGTCCTAGAAAGCTAGAAAAATCAATCTGTCCCCTTTAATAAAGGTGTTTATTGTGGAAATTAGATTTCGATCCATTACATTAGCCGCAGCTTTGCTGGTACTGGGAGGGCTGTCGTCACCCCTGAGGGCACAGCCAGCCGATTATGTATTCAAAAACGCCAAAGTCTATACATTGAATTCAACGAGCCCCTGGACTGAAGCGGTTGCTGTTCGCGGTAACAAAATCGCCTATGTGGGTGATAATTCGGGGCTGGCTACCTTGATGTCAGCCAAGACACAGGTGATCGACCTTGAGGGTAGAATGGTCTTGCCCGGGTTTATTGATACCCACGCGCACCCTGTTTTTGCAGCGGCGGTGGCCCATGGTTTTAGCCTGCCAACAGATGGGGCCATAGAGGACTGGCTCAAAATCATTAAAGACTATGCGGATGAAAACCCTCAACTTAAAGCGCTCTATGGCCAGGGTTTTTTGGCGGCAACCTTTGGGGTTAATGGTCCAAATAAATCGATGCTGGATGAGATTGTTGCCGATAGGCCGGTCGTGCTAATGGATGAAGGTGCACATAGTGCCTGGGTTAACTCAAAGGCTTTCGAATTGGCCGGTATCACCAAAGATTCCGCTGACCCTGTACCTGGAAAGCATTTTTACAAGCGTGACGCAGAAGGTGAGCTGACCGGCTGGTGCCTGGAAGCCATGACCTTTATGCCCATGATGGAAAAATTGGGAATACTAAGTGAGAGCACTATTGACGAAGGTGCCGATAAGGTTTTTTCCATGTTTAGTCAATTTGGAATAACCACGATATATGATGCCGGTTTTTTTCAGTTTGAGCATTTCTCCTATCCCGCTGTGCGTCAATTGGAAAAGAGTGGTCGCTTACCGTTTCGCCTGATCGCTTCAAATATGATCCAGAGCACCGCCCATGTTGATTCTGCGATTGAAACCTTAAAAGCCTATCAACAACAGTACAGCTCTGAGCTTATACAGCCTCGCGTGATGAAGATTCATAATGATGGTACCAAAGAGATCTCTACCGCTGCGCAATTTGAGGACTATGAAAATCAACCCGGCAATAAGGGCAGTGTTTTGCTGGGCGGTGAAAAATTACAGCAATTTGTTGTCGATATAGATGCCGCAGGTTTTGATGTCCATATTCATGCCATTGGTGATAGGGCGGTTGATGAGGCCTTGGATGCGTTTGAGGCTGTAAGAAAAGCTAACCCCACCAGTAAGAATCGCTATTCAATTAGTCATACTGAGTTAGTCCGCGATCAGGACTTAAAGCGTCTTGCAGAGCTGAATGTCGTTGCTCAAACAACACCCTACTGGTTTGCGACCGATGGTGTTGTCGAGCTTAAATCCGTGGGTGAGTTGCGAGCTGGTAAGCTCTATCGTTTCCGAAAAATCATAGACTCCGGTGGGCGAGTTACTTTTGGTAGTGATTTTTATGGGCCTATTAGTGGCGATTATTACGGTGTTGCCCCTGTTCTAAATATGGAAATGGGGATGACACGTCAATATCCGGGTGAAAAATCCATGCCGGTTACACCGCCAGTCAATGCCTTACTGACTTTGGAAGAAATGATTCGCGGTTATACCCTGGATGCAGCTTATCAGCTGAATATGGAGTCTGAACTCGGCTCAATCGAAGAGGGCAAGCTTGCCGATTTAATTGTTGTCGATAAAAACCTGTTTGCTTTGGATACTTATGATATTCACAAAGCAAAAGTCGACATGACAATGATGAACGGAAAAATGATCTATCAGCGCCCGCTACTCAAGGAGCAGCTATAGAATGAGCTAATGGGGACAGATTTATTTTTCGTCCTAAGATAAGCTTTATGTTCCTGCACCCACCAAGGAAATCGAGTTGCGTACCCGTCAGCGCATTGAGCATGCGTTTGCCCGGATGTCCTAGAAAGCTAGAAAAATAAAGCTGTCCCCTTTAATCTTAAATCTATCCAATTAGATCAAAAGTGCCTTAGTGTGAGACATGAAGCATGAATATAGAAGTCGTTACGCATCCAGCGAAAGAGCCAACCAATAGGCCAGCTCTTCTGTTTGTCCATGGCGTCTGTCATGGGGCCTGGTGCTGGGAAGAGTTTTATATGCCGTTTTTCGCGGAGCAGGGATGGGACTGTTACGCCTTGAGCCTGCGAGGGCACTGTGGCAGTGATGGCAGAGAGAACCTTGATAGTTTTGGCTTGGACGATTATGTTGCTGATGTACTGCAGGTAATTGAGCAGGAAGGGATACACCCGATTGTGGTAGGGCACTCTATGGGCGGTGGTATCACACAGCTGCTAATGACACGTCATCCTGAAAAGATAGCTGCCGCGGTATTGCTTGCCTCAATGCCCTCCGGTGGGCTGACCCTCATAGAAATGCTAGGTGTACTAAAATATCCGTTAGGAATAATAGCGTTGATTAAGCTGCTTATGGGAAGAGGTATAACCCCTAAAGAGGCTATGCGCTTATCGTTTGTGTCAAACAGAGTCACCCAGAATCAGGCCATTAAATACGCAGCGCTGCTTCAGCCAGAATCCCGTAGGGCTCTTCACGAAATTGCAAATTTGAGCGTACCTGCTGGCAAGGTGGATGTGCCGCTGTTTGTTATTGGCTCTAGTCAAGATATCATTTTTCGGCAGCCCGCGGTTTTACGCACAGCTGCTCATTTTGGCACTGAGGCAGTGGTTTTGGACAAAGGCTGTCACAACCTGATGGACGATTTTGACTGGCGTGAAAGTGCTGGACATATTCAGCGCTGGTTGTCGGAACAGATTCAGGCTGCTGAGTAAGCTGTAAGCGCCCTTATATCGACTCCGTTGGTTATTTTTTCGGCCCGTAGAACATTAACCAGTTTGCCCCGTCGTCTATCTTCGACTTTCACGTTTCAGGGTAGCAACGCTTCCAACGAACAGCGCGAGGGCAATGCGGTCGGGGTGCCTCCAACGTAAAAGTGCCGCTGTGCAGTTTCTTGAGTATTGTTATTCCCCCCCCTGCTGAAGGCATCGCTTGGGACCACTAATGGGCACAGATTTATTTTTCGTCCTAAGATAAGCTTCATGTTCCTGCACCCGCCAACGAAATCGAGTTGCGTACCCGTCAGCGCATTGAGCATGCGTTTGCCCGGATGTCCTAGAAAGCTAGAAAAATAAATCTGTCCCCTTTAATCCGATAGTCGTTTTAGCGCGGATTCTGCTGTTGGCATAAAATCGATGAAGACCTTGGCGCCGTTATCCCATTGTCCTTGAACTGCGGCGCGGGTGGCGGCCAGTTGCGCCGCCTCTTGTTATTTACGACAGGATCTAATAAAGTATACTATTCAGAATCGTCAACAAACTAAGCATGCGTGCCCCCGCAGGCTGACATCAGCCCTCATGCCGCTAGCTTCGGTGGATTACTGTTATTGGTGGTTGTCAGACTCGCTGTCCGCTTCAGGGCAGCGATGTCATCCTAAGTGCGAGATACACAAAACGCTGCAAACGGACCTATTTATAAAGCCATAGAAGTATTACTGGAACTGGTATGGAAATGTCAAAAAACGAAAACATGTTGCGATCCATGCTGGAGAAACAGCGAACGGCATTTCTCAGCGACGGTTTTCCCAGCGCCGAGACCAGGATTGACCGCATAGATCGGGTCAAGGATATTCATATCCGCTACAAGGATCGAATTGTTGAGACGCTGGCTTCGGATTTTGGCGGTCGACCTGCAGGCCAGTCTCTTGCAACGGACGTGCTCACTACCGTGATAGAAGTTAAGGAAACGCGGGGGAAAATTCGGCGGTGGATGAAACCGCAGCGGCGCAAGACACCATTGTTTATGCGCCTGACCGGTGGCAGGGCGGAACTCCAGTTTCAACCCTTAGGGGTGGTGGGCAATATCTCGCCCTGGAACTTCCCAGTGGCTTTGGCATTTTCGCCCGCCATAGGGGCGCTGGCAGCTGGCAACCGGGTCATGCTGAAGCCTTCAGAAGCGACACCGCAAACGTCTGAGTTGATCAAGGAAATGGTAGAAAGTGCCTTCGACCCTGCTGAGATGGCTGTGGTCACTGGTGGCGTGGATGTCGCGCAGGGGTTTAGTCAGCTGCCCTTCGATCACCTCGTGTTTACCGGGGGTCCGGAGATCGCAAAACACGTGATGCGTTCTGCGGCGGACAACTTGGTGCCTGTGACCCTGGAATTGGGTGGTAAGTGCCCGGTTGTGGTCGGCTCCTCAGCCGATATAAAGATGGTTGCTGACCGGGTTATTGCAACCAAGACATTGAACAGCGGGCAGTTATGCCTCACACCAGACTACATCTTTCTGCCTGAGGGCACGGCAGAGTCCTTCGTCCAGGAGGCATATAAGGTTCTTGGCAAATGTTACGAGTCGTTGCTGGATAACCCGGATTACACAGCGGTGATTAATGAGCGACACTGGGAGCGGCTGAAGGGCTATATTGACGATCTGGAAAAACGCGGTACGCGTGTTGAGATTTTCAATCCAGCCAATGAATCTTTCGACAGTCCGGACAAGCACAAGTTACCTTTTATGCTGCCGATCGAACCTGATGATGAATCGCTAATCATGCAGGATGAGATTTTCGGCCCCATGCTGTCGATCAAGACCTACCACTCACTGGATCAGGTCATCGATTTTATCAATAACAAGCCCCGGCCCTTGGCGCTCTATTATTTTGGCAAGGACAAAGGTGAAATTGAAACGCTTTGTCAGCGTACAACTTCTGGTGGTATAACAATCAATGATTGTGGGCAACACGTGGCCTGCTCGGACCTGCCTCTGGCGGGTGTGGGTAACAGCGGAATGGGCGCCTATCACGGCCATCATGGCTTTTTGCAGTTTAGCCACAGCAAGGCTGTGTATCGGCAGGGTTTGCTAAGCATGGGTAAGATAATGAGGCCTCCCTACGGCACACGAAAGGTCAAGATTTTTGAGTCTATGATCAAGTAGCGCGTGCTGTGCTTGCCCTAGATGCTGGCGGTCGGCGTTTCCGTATCTGTGCTGCGCTGGCGCGCATGGAGCTTAAGGCTCTGGTGTCGATCCTGACCGAAGAGTGGGCGAGCGAATCTCTACTTAATAAAGATGTTTATTATGGGAATGGCGTGTCGATCCATTTTCAAGGCGGTTTATGTAATCTTGTTTTGAGTTCACAGTATTGACCAGGCTACATTTGGATTCTCTTAATTAGCTGCTCGCACGTTTTTTTGTTGAAGTATTTTGGCGGCGCATAATTGATATGGCACTCCTTTAGAGCGCTTTTCGCCAGGCTTGGAATATCCTCGCTTTTGATCACATCCAGTTGTTCAGGGATTTCCAGTTGTTTCGACAAGGTCCTTACTGCGTCAATGAATGCACGAGACAACGCGGTGTCGGAATCAGTGGATTTACCCAGGTCCGAGTTGCCCAGGTTTAAGCTGCGTGCAATCTCCGCAAGACGGTGTTCCGCCGCTCCGGAAGATGCCTCCAGCACGTGGGGCAGTACAACCGCGTTGGCCAGGCCATGCGGTACGTGGTAATTCTCCCCGAGCCGATGGGCAATGGCGTGCACATAGCCCACCAGCGGCGTAAAGCAGGCCAGCCCCGCATAGGTTGAAGCGATGGCCATATTCATTCTCGCGTTAAGATCCTGGCCGTTCTGGTAAGCCCGTGGCAAATAGTCGAAGATGAGTTTGATAGCCAGTAGAGCGTAGCGATCAGATTCCTGCGTTGCCCGGCGGGAGATATAGGCTTCGATCGCATGGGTCAGGGCATCCATTCCGCTGGCGGCGGTCACTGCTGGCGGCATGGTGGTCATAAAGGTCGGATCAAGGGCTGCGGCCAGTGGCATATGGCGGCTGCCGCCCAATCCCCCCTTGTGTTGTTTCACGGGGTCGGTAAGAACTGCGCCGGGAGAGACCTCTGAGCCGGTGCCAGCAGTAGTGGGTATAACGAACAGCGGGGCTGGCCAGTTTTTGCACTTGTTCAGGCCAACCAGTTCACCGATGTCTTTGTGGTTGGTCATGCATGCGGCGATGCCTTTGGCGCAGTCCATGCTGGAGCCACCGCCAATGGCCAGTACAGAGTCACAGTTATTCTCGCGCGCAATTTCAACACCTGCCCTCACATGGTCAAATGTTGGGTCGGGGTCTACCTCGCCATAGGTTGTGGTGGTTATACCGAGTTCCTGTAACCGGGAGGAAATCGGCGCGACGAGGTCAAGGTCGATCAGTATTTGATCCGTGACCAGCAGAATGTTTTTGTTGTCCACGCCGGCAATATAGTCGCACAGTTGGTTTGTACTGCCTTCTCCGCAGAACAGCAGGGGTTGTCGGCGCGTCATGCGGGCCAAAACCGGTGAGATCAGCAATGCATAGCTTTTTAAAAGGGCCGATTTAATGGGTGACATGTTATTCACTTCCTCTGCGATGCTGGCGGTCCACCCTGTGTAAGCCTTCTCAGTATTTTGCGATGTTATAGCTTCACTGAAGTGACTTACAAGTTTGTGCTCGTTTTATTTTCTTGCGCTTTTAAATAGTATACTTTATTATAAAATCAACATGCAATGATTGAAAGCTGAGCTCATGCAGGTTTCGGTCAGTAAATAGAACCTCGAGAGAATACCTATTATGGAACTAAATGATCTGATACTCGTTAGTACCGATGACCACATCTGTGAACCCCCCACGGTATTCGATAACTACAACGGCAAATACAAGGATCAAATGCCGCAGGTGGGAACCGACAGTAGTGGCATAGATGCCTGGGAGTTCAATGGCAGGCGCATGCCCAATCTCGGTTTGAACGCCGTTGTCGGACGCCGCCCGGAAGAATATGGCGTGGAACCTTGCGCCTTCAGCCAGTTACGCAAGGGTTGCTATGACGTGCACGCGCGGGTGGACGACATGAGCGCTAACGGCGTGCTGGGTAGCCTGAACTTCCCCCAGTTTGTTAACAATGGCTTGGCGTTGAAATGTGATGATCAGAAATTATCTTTCGCGGCGGTCAAAGCCTATAACGATTGGCACATCGACGAGTGGGCCGGAGCCTATCCGGGGCGCTTCATCCCTACCGCGATCGTGCCCATCTGGGATATGGAAGCCGCTGTAGAGGAGGTGAAACGTGTCAAAGCGAAAGGGTGTAATGCGATAAATCTCCTTCCCGTGCCAAACCGGGAAGGTCTGCCAAGTTGGAATACGGGTGCCTGGGATCCTCTGCTGGCAGTGTGCGAAGATCTCGAGGTCGTTATCAATCTGCATATCAATGATGCCACCCTGGCTACCCCGTCACCGGAGTCCCCGGTTGATGTGTTCATTACTAATATGCCGGTTACTCTATTCAACACGGCTTCAGACATCGTCTGGTCGCCTATTTGTCGCAAGTTCCCAAATATCAAGTTTGCACTGTCTGAAGGCGGGGCAGGTTGGGTGCCACACTGGAAGGAGCGTGCTGACTTCACCTATAGACACCACAGCGCGTGGACGCATCAGGACTTTGGCGACATGCTGCCCAGCGAAGTGTTCGAGCGCAATTTCTTTACCTGCTTCATCCAGGACCGTGTCGCCATCGAAAACCGGGCTAGAGTTGGTATCAACAATATGACCTGGGAGTGTGACTATCCTCACTCCGACTGTACCTGGCCAAAATCACCGGAAATTGCACACCCTGACTTCGCCGGTTGCTCTGACGAGGAGATCAACAAGATCACCCACCTCAACGCCATGAAGTTGTATCAATTCGACCCGTTCAAACATATGACCAGGGAAGAGAGTACCGTGGGAGCTTTACGTGCAAAGGCCGCTCATGTCGACCTGAGCTTTCTGAATTCAGAGGGTGTGATCGATACTAACAAAGGTGGCGGCGTTCCGACTATGGGCGAGATATCGAAGACTATTGCAGAGGCTTATGCAGCCGACAGTTGGGCAGATTTGAGTAATTAGCGCTGATTGATCTCTGCCCGCGAGCGGCCGTTTTCGCTTCTGGAGAAATCTAAGAAGGTTTTTTGTACTAGTGTACTAGTGCTTGTCAGGATGCTAGCAACCGTCTCCATCAGGGTCTGATTGGACCCGGAGACAAGTTAAATCCGCTCGATGATTATAGCCGGCGCCATGCCACCGGCTGCACACATGGTTACCAGCCCGGTTTGCAGGTCGCGGCGCTCGAGTTCATCTAACACTGTCCCGATCAATATAGATCCGGTAGCGCCAATCGGATGGCCGAGCGCCATGGCCCCGCCATTGACATTGACCCTGTTTCGATCGAGATCCAGGTCCCGGATAAATTTCTCTGCAACGACGGCGAATGCCTCGTTGATCTCGAACAGGTCGATATCTGATAAGTTCATGCCGGCCTTGGTCAGGACCTTGTGGGTTGCAGGGACCGGTGCATTGAGCATCAGTGCCGGTGAATCCCCAGTATTGGCATAGCCGACGATTCTGGCGCGCGGCGTCATACCGTTCGCTCTGGCGTAAGCTGGTGACGCCAATAAAATCGCCGCTGAGCCATCCACCACGCCTGATGAATTGCCAGCGTGATGTACATGGTTGATCTCAAGGCCAGGATAGGCCTTCTGGATCAAAGCTCTAAAAGTAGTGCCGCCATCCTCCAAGGGGTGGTCGGCTATAGCTTTAAAAGATGGCTTCAACGCAGCCAGGCTTTCCAGGGTGGTTTCAGGGCGGGGAAATTCCTCTTTAGCGAGAGCCAGGCTACCGTCTTCGTTAAAGACAGGCACCAGGCTCTTATCGAAATATCTTTGCTCGATGGCGTGATGCGCTCGCTGTTGGGACACAAACGCAAGGCTGTCCAAGGCATATCGGTCGATGTTCTCCAGGGTGGCAATGGCGTCTGCGCTGAGCCCCTGATGTGATTGTGCGTGTGCCTCACGCAGGCGCAGGTTGCCGTTGTCCATGAATGGCGATTGAGTTGGATCCGAGCCATACAGCGACATCATCTCGCAGCCACCGGCGACAATAAGGTCCTCCATGCCGGACATGATCGAGGCGGCGGCCATATTGACGGAGCTGATACCTGACCCGCAGAAGCGGTCTATGGTTATCCCGGAACTGACCATAGCGTAGCCAGCATCCAGCGCGGCCATTCTCGCCAGGTTGCCGGCCTGGGTGACGCGCTGCCAGCTGGTACCGAAGATGACATCGTCCACCTCTGCAGTATCGAGATCATTGCGCTCGGCAATGGCCTTGAGAACGGCGGCACCCAAGTGTTGTGGGTGCAAATGAGAAAGCGCCCCTTTACCGGGCTTACCGATACCTCGCGGAGTCCTGCAGGCATCTATAATCCAGGCTTCTGACATTTTTAACCCCCAAACTCAAACGGCACCAATTCAGTAGTGCCATTCCTGGCCACACGCACATTAAGATAATCCAATCCCTTGAAGCCTCGATGGTCGTGAGGCCCAAACGTTATATAGGTGCCTGGTCCGCCGGTCATTGCCGGCAGCATACGAATGGTTTCCAGTGCTTTGGACAGCGACTCGGGAGTCGCAATCTCCATGCGCGACAGGGCAATGGCGATGCACAGTCCGATGTCGTAGCCGGTACTAACAGCACTATTAGAAATCAGTTCTTTGCCGTCATTGGCTTTCTTATAGCGCTCCAACATGTTCGTAAGTCGGGTATTGCGCTCATCGTACTGGTCGATGCCATGCCAGCCATCGATCAGTTTGGCGAAAAACTCATTGTAGGACGCCTGGATGAAAGCGGTGGTCATAATGCGCTCGGGGGCCCAATCATTGTTTCGCAGGCCGTTATTTAATTGACGGCAGGCCTCGCCGAAGCCCAGGTAGGCCAGGGCATCGGGATTGGTCGCTTTCAAGCGGGCCATTACGCCGGTCACATCTTCTTCAGTGGGGCCGGGAAATACATTGCCCACGCCGATGATCTCAAGGCCAAACTGCTGGCAGGCGTATTCGAAGAAGCGGTAGTATTCCATCCCAATACGGGAGGGGTAGTCGCGAACGATGGCGATGCGCTGGTGACCCTGGTTCTTCAGCCAGGCGGCCATGTAGGCGGGTTCGTCCGCCAGATTGCCGTTGGGCAGGTTATAGGCGTGTTTGCCGACGTATTCCTGAGTGCCACAGATGGTAATAGCCGGCACCTGGTATTCTTCCACCTGGTCGAGAATTGCCAGGCAGTTGTCCGTCGACATCGGGCCGGCAATAGCCAGAACCTGGTGCTCTTCCACCAGTTCGCGATAGGCGTTCCGAGAGGCGGAGCCGTCGCCCCATGGCTGACCCATATGTTCGTTATTGATGATCTGTGCGGGCCGGTCAATCAGACCGCTCTCATAGGCCTCGTCCAGAGCAAACTTCACCCCCAGGGGAAACATATCTGTAAGGCCGGGAAATCCGGGCAGATCCACCATAACGCCAATGCGATAGGGGGATGTGGGATTCTGTTCCATAAGTTTTACTCCTCGTCTCTCAATTCAAAATAGTCCTTCGGCGAACCACACTCGGGACAAAGCCAGTCGTCGGGCAGGCTCTCGAAATTAGTTCCGGGCTCAATACCAAATTCTGGTAGACCCAGGGCCTCGTCGAATACGAAATCACAGGTCATGCAGTACCACTTTCTCATCATCGGTTCTCAACAAAACTTATTGCAGCGAGCCTGAATTGGGCAGGATTAGACTACACTTGAGTACAATTAAATAAGTATACTAATTAAAAGATCAATATACGTCAAGCGTCCAGGCCGTTGAAGAACGCCCGATTAGATGCTTTTCACCAGATGGCCTCCGTCCACTACCAGGTTCGCGCCGCTGATAAAAGAGCCCGCATCGCTAGCCAGCAGGAGTAGAGCGCCGTTCAGCTCGTCCAGGTTTCCCGGTCGCTGCATGGGAAGTGCATTGAAGTAGGCTTTGCCGGCATCGCTGTCGAAGAACCCATCATCAAGTTCAGTGCGAAAATATCCTGGGCTAAGGGCGTTGATTCGAATGCCCTTGCGTGAAAGCTCAAGCGCCATGGAGCGGGACATCTGAATCAGCCCAGCCTTTGACGTCGCGTAAGCAGCGTTGCCAATCCCCACGCCCACGCCATACACGGAAGCAATATTGATGACAGATCCGGGCTTGTTCGCGTCCAACATGCGCCTTGTTGCTTCCTGAGCGACCAGCCAGGCGGCCCTGAGGTTAGTGTTGTTGACCTGGTCCCAGGAGTCGATGTCGATTTTCATTAAGTTCTTGCGGTCGGATATTCCAGCATTGTTGACTAGGATTTCGACGGTGCCGCAGGCCGCTTCTGCCTGCTCAAAACCCGCAAATACCGACCCCTCGTCGGTCACATCCATGGATACCGGGTGAATGCTGCCGGGCAGGCCAGAACAGGTATCCGCGAGCGCCTCCAGTCGGTCCAGGCGTCGCGCGGCGGCGATAACCTTGGCACCATTGCGGCACAGCACTTTGGCAAAATGCGCACCGAGTCCGCTGGATGCGCCCGTGATCAGGGCCACTTTACCTGTCAGGTTGAATTGTTGAACGTCGCTACTATGCATAACCAGATTCTTCCTTATCGTGTTCTGTGTGTATCCTCAGCGAGGCAGTCCCAGCCCGCGCTGGGCAATCAGGTTGCGCTGAATCTCGTTGGTGCCACCGCCAATAACCATCATGATGGACTGGCGCAGCATCTGTTCCAAACCCCCTCGAATGGCCCCGGGTGTATCCGGCTCAAGGGTGCAGGCGTTGCCAAGAATATCCAGGGCCGCCTCCCCGAGACGTTCCATAAGCTCACTGTTATAGACGCCGCACATGGACGCTTCGTGAATGGGAATGCCGCCGCTCTGGGTGATGCGGGTCGCGTTCATAACCAGTTGCCGCGACGCCTCGATGTCGGCTGCCAGTTCGCCGATCTTGTTGCGCACCCAGCCATTGCTGGCCAAGCCGTTCTGGTCCTGTCGAACAGCCTCAACGAGGTAGCGAAATTTCTCTCGCACCGTGGAGACAAAGCCGCCCATGATGACGCGCTCTGTGGCCAGTGCTGCCAGGATCACATACCAACCGCCGTTCACCTGACCCACCAGTGCATCGCGCGGCACGTGAACATCGTCGAGGAACTCCTCACAAAAGGCTTTACCGTACAGGGCCATCGATGGCTGGATAGTGATTCCGGGAGTGTCCATGGGAACCATGAACACACTGATGCCGGCGTGCGGTTTTTTTGCCTCGGGGTCGGTACGCGCCGCGAGCCACATGTAATTTGCGTCCTCCGCCATCGTGGTCCAAATCTTGGTGCCATTGATCACCCACTCGTCACCGTCGAGTACCGCGGTCGTTTTCAGTGAAGCGAGGTCGGAGCCGGAGCCAGGCTCACTGTATCCCAGGCAGATTTTCAGCTCCCCTGCGGCGATTCTGGGCAGGAACGCCTGCTGCTGTTGCGGCGAACCGAACAGCATGAGGGCCTGTGCCTGAATTTCGCAGGGTAGGAAGTCTTCGTGGGTGACACCCGCGCGTTCACATTCCTCGAGAAAGGCAAGTTGCTCCATGGGAGACGCCCCGCGCCCGCCGAACTCCTCCGGCCAGGTAACCTGGAACAACTTATAGTCCCTGGCGGCCTGGGAAAATGCCTCAGGGCTGCTGGGGGGCCAATGGCTTGCCAGCCATTCCCGCGTCTCCTGGCGAAATCGGTTACCGTCCTCGCCCAGGTCGTAATCGGGCATATCGTTGCCCGCATCGAGCAGGTACTGTGCCAGGGCTTCGCGCGAGGCAGCGGCGCCGCCGAAGCGAACCTGGTCAGCGTGGATGCGTTTGAACTGGTGGGGCGCCTCGTGTTCTTCGGAGTAGCCGATGGCGCCAAATACATGGTGGGTCTCCAGCGATGCCTGCCGCAGGGTGGTGCTGCCGAAAGCGTGCGCCGCATCGGCAGAGATAACCCAGTCGGGGTTGCCAAAGTCGAAACATTGCGCTGTGTGCGCCAATTGCAGGCGGGCGGACTCCAGTCGGATCATATTGTCAGCCAGTTTATGCTGTACCGCTTGGAAGCGCCCAATGGGCTGGCCGAATTGCTCTCGCTCCTTTGCGTACTCCACCACCAGGTCGAAGCCGCGGCTGGCTGCACCCAGAGACCTGGCAACGAGGAACAGCTTGTACAGTCGCAGCAACTCGTCCCCGGTAATCGCAGTACTGTTTAACAGCTTGAATGACGCATTCAGAAGATGGATGCTGGACAGGGCAGGGTGGGAAAGGCCCGGCAGTGGAGTAACGTGAACAGTATCGTGGTCCAGCTCGATGCACGCCCAGCCCTCATCCGTATGCACGATCAGGTGGCTGGCGACCTGCGCATCTTCTATATGATTCAGCTCACCCGTAGCGACGCTGCCGGAGACCTCGATGCTGCCGGCACTGTTGTCCCGATCCAGGTCACCCAGGTGAAACGCAACGATGGCCTCTCCGCGGTGGATCTGAGCCAGCAATTCAGCGGCGGGCTCATCTTTCCCGGTAAGCAAGCAGTTTGCCAACAATGCCCCAGTGATCGGCGCCGGGGCACAGCGTCGCCCGACTTCCTCCATCACGATCAGCGCTTCGCGTAATCCCCCTTCCTCGGGATTGTTGCCCAGTGGGGTGATGCCCAGCGCTACAAATTGCTGATGCAGTTCTCGAATCCGCTGAGTACTATCTGCGCGTGCTACCGCGGAATGCATTGAATTCAGGGGCCAGTGCTGTTCCAGCAGTCGGCGTAAGGCGCTGCGCAGCAGTTCTCTTTCTTCATCGGATGGTAAGGTTGCCATCTGGTTCATACCTTTGTCTCCTTGGAAATAACGGTTGTAGTGTGTGACTGGAACAGTATTCCTTTTAATAGTATATTATATAGAAATTCGACGCAGATTGTGTACGAGGCGCCGAAATCGACCTAATAGCGAACATTAATAAGGATTAGCAATTGGAAACCACTAAGTACGAACCTGTAATAATCGGTGTTGCCGAGGTGTGCCAGCAGTTAGCTGAGAATCTAGAAGACTCCCCATCTCTAGTGGACCTCCTGGAGCAGGTGGTAAGTGCCGCCTGTGCGGATACCGGGGCGCAGGAGGCAGTGATTGCCGCGATCGACTCGGTGGCGATGGTGCGGACCTTTGCCGACTCTACGCCCATGTACCCCAACCCCTTTGGCAAGGTGGTGAACTATCCCCGGGCGGTGGCCGGGCGCGTAGGGGCTGAGCCGCTGCACGCTATCTATAGTATGGCTGGCGGTAATACACCGCAGTCGCTGTTGTCTGAATTTGCCGGCAAGATCGCTGCGGGAGATGCAGACGTCGTCGTGCTGATGGGTGGCGAGGCCATCGCGACCACCAAGACGGCGATGAAAGCGGGCGTCAACCTGAACTGGGCGGATGATACCGGCGGCCAATTAGAAGATCGTGGCCTGGGCATGAAAGGCATGCTGGACCGGCAGATGATGGATAACGGCTTTGTTTCGGCACCGCTCAGCTACGGCCTTTTGGAAAATGCCCGGCGACAGGGTCTGGGACTCAGCCGGGAAGACTACGCACAGAAGATGGCGGCACTGTTCTCACGCTTTTCAGGCGTGGCAGCGGCCCATGAAGCGTCGATGTTTCCCGAGGCCTACAGCCCTGAGCAACTGCTGACTATCGATCAGAGTAATCCAATGATTGCCGAGCCTTACCCAAAACACCTGGTGGCCAAAGATGGTGTGAACCAGGCGGCGGCGGTGATTTTGACCAGCCGGGAAAAGGCCGAAGCTCTGGGTGTCTCCCCGGACAGGATGGTGTTCCCGCTCTCAGGCAGCACGGTGCGTGAGCAGGGCCTGACGCAGCGGCCCGATCTTGGTAAATCCGAGGCGATGCGCCTGGCCTATGAAGCCACCTTTACAGCAGCGGGTCTATCGCCGGACGACATGTCCTGCATGGATATTTACAGTTGTTTCCCCATAGCGGTGTTCTCCGCCTGTGATGCTTTGGGTATTGCCGCGGACGATAAACGCGGCCTTACCTTGACCGGAGGTTTGCCGTTTTTTGGCGGCGCCGGCAACAACTACGCCATGCACTCGATTGTCAACGTGGTGAAAAAATTACGCGAACAGGAGTCAGGCTACGGCCTGGTTGGCGCCAACGGCGGGATGCTGTCCAAACATGCGGTGGGTATTTATTCGCGCCAGTCTTCGGGCGGGGGATGGCGACCCTGTAACGATAGGGCGTTGCAGGCGACTATTGACGGGGCCGAGGTGCCGGCGGTGGAACACAATCCAGACGGCCAGGCCACGATTGAATCCTATACCGTTACCTTTCGCCGCGGTGTCCCCAATGGCGCGTGCATTATCGGCCGAACCGGGGAGGGCAAGCGCTTCCTCGGGCATACCGATCCGACAGACTCCAATACCCCACAAGCGATGCTGGACGACGATCCGATTGGCAAGACCATCTATGTCACCAGTGTCGGTCCGGGCAATCGATTTACCTTTGATGAGCAGCGCACCCGGGAGCTGGTTCCCGCCCGCCCAAAAACACTGGACGAGAAACACGAGTACTGCACGGTAGCGCGCAACGGCCCTGTGCTCGAGGTCACTATCAACCGCCCCGATGCGCGCAACAGCCTGAACGCAGAGGCCAATTATGAATTGGAGGGTGTTTTCGATCTGTTTGAGGAAGATCCCGATCTCTGGGTGGCAATTATTACGGGGGCGGGCGACAAGGCCTTCTGTGCCGGTGCCGATCTCAAGTCCGCTGCGGGGACATGGATACCTGACGCAGGTTTTGGTGGCCTCACTCACCGCAAACACCGCCACAAGCCGGTGATCGCCGCAGTCAATGGCATCGCCATGGGAGGCGGTATGGAAATCGCGCTCACTTGTGAATTGGTAATAGCCAGTGAGAACAGCCACTTTGCCCTGAGCGAGGTTAAACGCGGTGTGATCGCCGGTGCCGGTGGTATACAGCGGATAACGCGCAGCCTGCCGCGGCAACAGGCGATGGAGATATTGCTTACAGGAGACAATATTTCTCCACAGCGGGGGCAGCAGTTGGGCTTTGTTAACCAGGTGGTCCCTCCTGCAGAGGTGATGACGGTGGCGCGTGCGCTAGCGCAAAAGCTTACGGAAGCTTCTCCTACCTCGATAAGCTGTACTTTGCAATTGGAAGACGAGGTGCGGGGTATTGCCGACATAGTCGATGCAGTGCGCCACCCCGCCGAGGCCTTCGACCGTTTGCTTACCAGTGAAGATATGCTGGAAGGCCTGACCGCCTTTGCCCAGAAGCGTCCACCACAGTGGAAAGGACGATAGTCCGGCGCTTGGATTAAATAGACTTAAAGAGTATACTATAAAGCCTGATTGCGAGACCGGTACCCTATGATGAATTTTGGTGATCTTTTTGACTCGATAGACAGCCGACTGGCGCCGGATGTCACGCGTATCATTGAGGAGACGCCAAAGGGAACCCGGCGCACGGTAACCTCGGCCGAGTTGCGTGCAGCGTCCAATAACCTCGCGCGGAATATGCTTGAGATGGGCTTGCAACCCGGCGACAAGGTGGCCTTCTATGGCAAGAACTCCGCTGACTATCTTATTTCCGTGGTGGCGGCGATCAAGGCGCGCCTGGTGCATGTCAACGTCAACTATCGCTACGAGCACGAAGAGCTCCGTTATCTCCTCGATAACAGCGATGCGCGCTGCGTGGTTTTCGACAGTGCTTTTCGCGACAAACTGAAGGCTATCCTTGGTGAACTGCCACTGTGCGAACACGGTGTAGAACTTGGTGGTGAGTCTGCCGATGACTGGGCCCTTTCGTTCGACTCCCTGGCGGGAAAAGGCGATGGTGAGCCGCTGGATATCGCGCGTGAACCTGAGGACCTGATATTCATGTACACCGGCGGTACTACCGGCATGCCCAAGGGGGTGATGTGGGAGCAGTGCCAGATGTGGAATATGATTGGCAGGAATTTTCTCGATCCCGCTGGTGCTATTCCGCAATCACCTGAAGAAATTTCCCTCGCATCGGAAGGTGGGACCTTCAATAACTTGGTCATCTTGCCCTTGATGCATGGCGGCGGCCTTTACACCGCGATCAACGCATTGGGTTATGGCAATTTGTGCGTGCTGCCCATTAGCAGCGGCTTTGATCCCGACCTGGCCCTGTCCTGTATCGACAAGCATGCCATCATGGTGCTGACGATTTCGGGAGATGCCTTTGCTACACCCTTGATCAATGCCCTGCAGGACAACCCGGGTAAGTATGGCCTGCAGGCGCTGAAGGTGGTCAATTCCACGGCCATGATTTTCAGCAACCATAACAAAAAGGCGTTGCTTAAGCAGATTCCCGAGCTGATCATCTTCGATAACCTGGGCTCATCTGAATCACCCGCCAGTGCCATGGCAATGTTTGGCAAGGACAACGACCTGGAGGGCAGCTCGGTGGTGCTCAACCTGACACCCAACTCAAAAGTATTCACTGAAGATCTGCGCGAGGTTCAGCCGGGCAGCGGAGAAAAGGGTTTTCTCGCCTCCACCGGCGCGCTGCCTCTTGGCTATTACAAAGATGAGGCGAAAACCGCCGCCACCTTTATTACCGTGGATGGAGTTCGCTACTCGCGCCCCGGGGACTGGGTGGAGGTATTGGAAGACGGCAGTGTGAAGTTTCTAGGGCGTGGTAGTGTCAGTATCAATTCAGGTGGGGAGAAAATTTATCCCGATGAAGTGGAATCGGTCATCAAATCACATCCTTCAGTGGACGATTGTGTGGTGGTGGGCGTGGCTGACGAGCGTTTCGGGCAGGCGGTAACCGCCGTTGTGCAGCCGAAGCAGGAAGGCGCGGTTACAGCTGATGCGCTAAGGGATCATGTGCGCTCGCGCTTATCCGGTTACAAAGTGCCTAAGCATGTGTTGTTTGTTGCAGAAGTCTACCGGGCCCCCAACGGCAAGGTGGACTACCCGGCCACGAAGGCTTGGGCGGAGGCGGCGCACCATGACAAGTAAAACAGTATCCACCTTCTGCCGCGTTTGCGAACCTCTTTGTGGTGTATTGGCAACCGTTGAGGATGGAAAAATAACGAAAGTTGGTCCGAATCCGGATCATCTGTCGTCCCGAGGCCACTTCTGCAAGAAAGCCTCTAAAATGGTCGATGTGACCTATGATCCCGATCGTATTTTATATCCAATGAAACGTACTGGTGGGCCCGGTGAGTTCACCCGTATTAGCTGGGAGCAGGCTTTTAACGAGATATGTACAAGCCTGAAAAACACCAAGTCGAATTTCGGCAAAGAAGCCGTCGCATTTTACCGCGGCAATCCAGCAGTGTTTTCCTCCGCCAATGCCCTGGTGATGGATAGCTTCTGCAAAGCACTGGGCATAAAGTGGCGCTATGACGTCGATGCTGAGGATGGCAAAGCCTTTAAGGCTGCCCTCATTCTACTGTATGGCTCAATGGGTGCACTTACCCTACCGGATTTATGGCATACAGATTATGTACTAATCATTGGTGCCAATCCGCTGGTATCGCATGGATCCTCCATATCGGAACCGCGGGTGGCGATGGCACTGAAAGACATTCGTACGCGCGGTGGGCAGGTGGTTGTAATTGATCCGAGGCGCACAGAAACTGCCAAAGGTAATACCCATATCCCCATTCAGGCGGGGTCCGATGCCTACCTCATTTCGGCCTTGATTTATGAGGTCATTGAACAAGGCTGGGTGGATAAAAATTTTGTCGAATCCCACACCAGCGGGTACGAGGCATTAGAGCAGGCAGTAAGCGGATGTACACCGGAATGGGCCGAGACCCACAGCGGTATTCCAGCATCAACCATCCGACAAATTGCTAGAGACTTTGCAACAACCAAGCGCGCCTGTATACATTACCGGCTGGGCACCTCCATTACGCGCTTCGGCACATTAACCACTATGCTAATCAACTGCCTAATAGTCGTCACCGGCCATTTAAGCCGCGAGGGTGGCAATAAATTTAGCGCCGGTATTATTGACGCCTCTAAATTTGGCGGCCGCAGTATCGGTGAAAACCCGGGGCGCGCTTCCGGTCTGCCTGATGTCGGCGGCACCCTGCCGTCGCTATCAATGATCAAGGACATCGAAACACCGGGCCCAGAACAGGTAAAAGCGCTATTGATGATCGCCGCTAATCCTTGCTTAACATCTACTGGTGCCGGACCAAAAATGGATGCGGCGATGCAGAAGCTGGATCTATTTGTTTCATTAGATTTATACATGAATGAAACCAACCGTTTTGCCGACTATATTCTCCCCTCAGCAGGAATGTTCGAGCGCGAGGATATACCTCTACTGGGTTTTGTTGAGATGCTGAGACCTACTTTGTTTGCAACTGAAGCAGTGATCCCTAAACAGGGCGAGTCACGCGAAGACTGGGAGATACTGGACGAGATCTGTCGGCGTCTGGGCCACGGTTCGACATTGCCATTTAGGCCCGTGCGCATACTGGCCAAAATGGGTTTGCGTGTAAAACCCAGACATTTAATGGACCTAATGATTCGCACCAGTTCAGTCGGTGATAATTATGGCTTAAAGCCGGGGGGGCTGAATCTAAAAAAATTACAAACCCAATACCCCAATGGTTTTGTTCTGCACGAACAGTTACCTGATGTCGATATTGCCAAAAAATTACAGACACCTGACAAGAAAGTTCATCTGGGAACACCAGAGCTCTGCGCCGAAATGGAACGCCTCAAAAACGATGATTTCTACTTAAATGATGAATATCCATTACGCATGATTGGTATGCGGGAAAAGCTGACTCATAATTCCTGGATGCATAATGTCCTCTCGCCGCAGACTACGTCGTACAAGCATACTGCGCGTATTCATCCAGAGGATGCCAAGGTGCGGAATATTGATGATGGTGATCTGGTGCAGATTCGATCGCCTTATGGCGCGCTCGAAGTTGCCGTTAAATTAACTGACACAATGAACCCGGGTAATCTGGCGCTGCCCCACGGATGGGGCCATCAAGGCGGTTGGAAAAATGCTAATGCCCGTGGTGGAGTCAATTCCAATATTATTGCCAGCGACAACCCTGATGATATGGACAAGATTTCGGGTATCGCTACGCTAAACGGTATACCCGTGCAGGTCAGTAGGGTATCGGCATAATGATTACAACTGAGACGATGTTCAAATATGAATAATGATATTTGTAAAATGGTTGGCTGTGAGTTTCCTTTGTTTGCCTTCAGCCACTGCCGCGATGTGGTTGCAGCGGTAAGTCGTGCGGGAGGGTTCGGCGTGTTGGGCGGGAGCAGCTTTTCACCGGAGTCGCTTGAGGAGGAGCTGGCCTGGATAGATGCTCACGTAGACGGCAAACCTTACGGTATTGATATCCTGATTCCCGAAAACATGGGTGACCTCGTTGGGGATATCACCACGGAGCAGTTGCAGGCGATGATCCCCGCGCAGCATCGCCAGTTCACAATCGATTTGTTGGCGCAGTACGGTGTCGAATTTTCTGATCAGGATATAAACGAAGGCGAGATACCAGAGATTATAGGTGACATCGGAGAGCGGCTGATGGACGTCGCGTTTCGCCACCCTATCAGCATGATTGTCAATGCACTGGGGATTGCACCCCAGTCGATGATGGAGCGCGCCAGGCAGCACGGCGTGCCAGTGGGGGCGCTGGTGGGCGCCAAAGAACACGCTATTCGCCAGGTGGAGGCGGGCGTAGATTTTCTTGTTGCTCAGGGCACCGAAGCGGCAGGACATTGTGGTGAGGTGTCTACGTTGGTTCTTGTGCCTGAGGTGATTGAAGCTATCAGAGAAGTACGTTCAGTGCCGGTGTTGGCTGCGGGTGGCATTATGAACGGCCGGCAGATGGCAGGTTGTATGGCTATGGGGGCACAGGGGGCGTGGACTGGTTCGGTCTGGTTGGCGACGCCCGAAGCGGAGACCTCTGAGGCGATGCGTGAAAAATTTGTCGCAGCCTCTTCGCGTGACACCATTCGCTCAACATCCCGCAGCGGCAAGCCCTCGCGTCAATTACGCTCTGCCTGGCACGATGCCTGGCACGGCGAGGAATCTCCAGATACGCTGCCGCTGCCGCTGCAAGGGATGTTGGCGCAGCCCGCTTTTGCCAAGATCGACCTCGCTGTCGAGAAGGGTAATGTCGAGGCGAATGACCTGGCGAGTTACTGGGTCGGTCAGGGTGTGGGGCTGATCGATTCAGTGCGTACCTCCGGCCATGTCGTGCAGGACTTCAAGGAAGAGTTCGGTGAGGCAGTTATGAGTTTGAATACCCTCCTGGAATTATGAACTCCGCCTCGCCAAGGTATCTCAGCCTGGACGAATGCGCAGAACTGATCCACAACATACGGAGTTGAGGCCAGTATGGAAGCACACTTATGAAAGTCGCGACCGTTATTGCGCCGGGTGAATTGGCTGTTGCGGAGCAAGCTGTACCCAGCCCCGGACTCCGGGAGGCGGTCCTGCGTGTTGATCGGGTCGGTATTTGTGGCAGTGACCTGCACTATCTGCCGGTGGCCCCACTGGGTGGCGTGATCGGCCATGAGTTCGTCGGCACGATCAGCGAGGTCGGTGCGCATGTGTCCACGCTCGGCATTGGCGACCGGGTTTGCAGTATCCCCTGTATCAGCTGCGGAAGCTGTGCGCATTGTCTGAAAGGGGATCCGATGAAATGCCTGGAATCCCGCTTGCATGGCAGCGGTGAAGAGGCCGGCATGGGCGGCTTTGCCGAGTATGTACTGGTGGGTGAAGCGGAGTGCGTCAAGTTGCCCGACAATCTTGACGCCTCCCGCGCGGCTTTGATAGAGCCACTGACGGTAGGGCTTCACCTGGTTGAGCGCGCCGATATAGCGCTCGGTGAGCATCTGGTCGTGCTGGGAGCCGGTCCGATCGGCTTGACCGTTGTGTTGTGGGCGAGGGCGAGGGGGGTCGAGCATATCCTAGTCAGTGACCCGGTAGCCGCTCGTCGCGAGATCGCCCTTGCGATGGGCGCCACCGGCGTCCTCGACCCGACCTCAACAGATATAGTTGAGGCCTGCCAGCAGCACTGGGGCTGTCTTCCCGAGGTTGTCATCGAGTGTATGGGACGGGCCGGGCGCTTTGATATTGCGACCGGCGCTGTCGCCAGGGGCGGGCGTGTGGTTCTCGGCGGCATGATGTTCGAGCCGGAAACAGTCGATTCGATGACGCCGTTTATGAAGGGCGTGCGCGTTGAGTATGTCGTTCAATACGCCCTCAAGCATTACCATCACACGGTCGAGATGCTGGCCCAGGGAAGGATCGATCCATCGCCCATGATCTCCGCCGTGATCAGCCTGGCAGAGCTACCCGAGATGATGGAGACACTGAATAAACCGAATGATCTGTGCAAGGTGCTGGTCGCACCTCACAGTTAGTCGAAGAATCAACGACGAGGGAAGTATCTCCGATGTTATCCAGCGATTTTGACGAGTTTGCCGTTCGGCCTTTTACCAATGTAATGGGGCGATTCGACCTGTCGGATAAGAAAGCCCTAGTGACGGGTGCCGCAGGTGGTATAGGTGGCGCGTGCGCCAGGGCTTTTGCGGAAATGGGCGCCGACGTTGCGCTGATGGATGTTGTTGCCAGGCAGGCTGAATTGGAGCAGGTGGCAGCTTCGATCGCGGAGCGCTACAAGGTCCGGAGCATTGCGATTACCGGAGACGTGGCTGACGAGAGCAGTATCTCGCAGTTTATACACACCACCGTGGACGCCCTCGGCACGATAGACATCTTGCACAACAATGCCGGCATTGCGAGTCTGGATCGCGCCGATATGGCCTTCGAGGAATGGCGGCGCTTAATGGCGATCAATGTAGATGGGGTGATGCTCGTGGGCCGGGCTGCCGCCAATGTGATGATCGAACATGGGCACGGTGGGTCTATTATTAATACGGCCTCTATGTCGGGACACATCGTCAATCGTATGCCAGATGCAAACTATGGCTTCGCCTACACCACGTCCAAAGCCGCTGTGCTGCACATGACACGCGCGATGGCGGCGGAGTATGTCAAGTATGGCATTCGGGTGAACAGTGTGAGTCCCGGTGTGGTGTTGTCGGGGATCCACGATATGGTTCCTCCCGAGCTACTTCGCGACATTCTGAAAGACGTGCCGCTGGGTCGTTTCGGCACATTGGATGAGGTGGCTGGTGTCGTAGCGTTTCTTGCCTCCGACCTGTCCAGCTTTATGATCGGATCTGATGTCCTCGCGGACGGTGGCCAGTGTATTACCTGATGGGAGAGAAAGCATGATGGAGCACCAGAGAGTGTTGATCGTGGGGGCTGGCCCTGCTGGTCTGTGTATGGCCCTGAAGTTGAAAGAGGCCGGTATTGAGGACTTCGTCGTCCTTGAATCGGGTGACGGCGTGGGTGGTACCTGGTACTGGAATACCTACCCGGGTTGCCAATGCGATATTCCCTCTGCCCTGTATTCCTTCAGCTTTGAGAAAAAACTAGACTGGAGCCGGCCCTTCGGTGATCAGCGAGAGATAGCGCAATACCTGCAAGAGATCGCGGTTAAGTACGAGCTGTTGCCACATCTTCGATTCAACAGCCGCGTGCGCGATACGGTCTGGGACGAAGCGCAAAACCAATGGTCCGTGTCTACAGTCGCCGGTGAGACGCTATCGTCTGATTTTGTGGTGTCTGCCCAGGGCATGCACAACGAGCCCTATATACCCGGATTGCAGGGCCTTGAGAGCTTTGCCGGCACGCACTTTCACTCCGCGCGTTGGAATCAAGACCATGATCTGGCGGGGCGCAAGGTCGCCATCATTGGCTCGGCGGCCAGCGCAGTACAGATTGCGCCCGCCATATTGCCGCAAGTGGCAGAGCTTACAATATTTCAGCGCACTCCCAACTGGATACTCCCTAAGGACGATACGCCCTATACACCGGAACAGCTCGAGCAGATGCGTGCTGATCCCGACATTGCCCGGCAGACGCGCGAGGAAATCTTTTCCTGGGCGGAAGCCACCGTGGGTCTGATTTACAGTGTGGAAGGCGCGCAAACCGAAGAACTTGAAGCGGCTTTTGCGCAGAATATCGCGGTGGTCGAGGATCCCGACATCCGCGAGAAGCTCACTCCCAGGTATCTGCTCGGCGCGAAACGCATGTTAATGTCAAACCATTACTACCCGTTATTCAACGACAAGAAGGTCACCCTCGTTACCGAACCCATCGAGCGCATTACAGCGCAAGGCGTCATGACTGTGGAGGGTGGTTTCCACGATGCTGACACTCTGGTGCTTGCAACGGGATTCCAGGGCAGCCGCTTTATGTCCACAATAGATGTTGTGGGTGAAAACCAGCTCAGTATTCATGATGCCTGGAAAGATGGCGCGCGGGCCTATAAGGGCATGGCCACCCAGGGCTTTCCGAATCTGTTTATGCTCTATGGACCCAATACCAACTCGGGTTCGATGATGTATATGATTGAGAGGCAAGTGGAGTACGTGGTTGAGAAGCTTGAGTACATGGCGAGCTATGAACGCGCTCGAATCGAGATCAAAGCCCAGGCAGAAGCCGAGTATAACGAGCGCCTGCAGGCAGTTCTTACGCGCATCGCAGCGCTGCAGGAGGACGTAAAGGGATATTTCCGCGCGGCCAGTGGGCGTCACGTCACCAACTGGCCTTTCACCATGGCCGCCTACACCGAGCGTCTGCGAGAAGACGACATTCAGGACTACCTGATCTCATGACCACCGATTCCTGGCAATTGGACATTACAGCTAACCCGGATGCACCGGCCATCCTCGATGTGGCCATCAATGGCATCCGCAGTCAGGCGATGAATCCGAATGTGCCGATGACTGTCGAGAATATCTCCGTCGAGGCTGCTGCGTGCCTGGATGCCGGGGCTTCCATTATCCACGTTCACAATACCAGTCCACTGCTTACCGGTGCGGGCGCTGCCGCGGAGTACCGCCGTATTATGCAGCCGGTCCGGGAACAACGCCCCGACGTGCTCTGGTATCCGACCCTGGTTCTGGACGATGATGCCTCCCATAGCGGCGTTGAACATGCCCTCGAGCTGGCGGATAGCTGCGGCCTCGAGATTGGCCCGCTGGACCCCGGATCAGTAAACGTCGGCGCCCAGTTGATCGAGGGGGCGCCCACCGGGATGCTACACGGGGTAGCGCCCGAGCGTGTGCGGCAGCAATTTCTTAGCTACCTGAAGACCGGTCTCGCCGCTGCGCTGGGTATTTATGAGCCGGGGTACCTGCGCACTGCACTTATGTATTACGACGCGGGCTTGATGCCCGCCGGATCCTCACTGAACTTCTATTTCGTCGATGAATACGGCTTGCTGGCGACCGAGAAGGCCTGCTCCTGTGGACTGCCACCGGAGCCCCGGTACCTGGACGTGTACCTGTCATTGCTGGGCGCGCGGGATATTCCCTGGTTTGTCTCTGTCTGGGGCGCAACCGATGACAGGGCAATCGCCCTGATCGAGCGTGCCCTATCGCTGGGGGGGCACGTCCAGATTGGTGTGGAGACCTACTATCATCCGGACAAGAGCCCTACCAATCGTGAGTTGCTGGCCCTGGTCAGCGAGTTGGCGCGGCGGAACGGGCGGGATATCGCAATACCCGCGCAGGCCCGAGAGATTCTCGGTATTGGAGGCTAGAAGAAGCATGACTAAACTGCACGTAGATTTCTCTGGCTCCGCCGTATTGGTTACGGGGGGCGCATCGGGCATCGGGCTGGCGATTGTGCGCAAGTTTGCCCAGGCCGGTGCGTCGCTGGTGATGGCTGATATCGCTGAAGAGCAAGGTCTGGAAGCCCAGCGATATCTCAGCTCGAAGGGCCACAAGGTGCAGTTTATGTCCATGGATGTCAGTTCGCCTGAATCGGTAGCCGCGACGTTCTCCAAAGCGGAGGCGGCAATGGGCGGTCTGGACATTGCGGTGAATAACGCCGGTATCGCTTTCACCGGTGAGGCCGTTGCCGAAACGGAACTGGAGACCTGGAGAAAGACCATGTCGGTCAATCTGGATGGTGTCTTCCTCTGCATGCGCCAGGAGTTGAAGATTATGCAGCGACAGGGTAGGGGTGTGATCATCAATATGTCCTCAGGTGCGGGACTTATCGGCGCTCCCATGATGGCCGCCTACAGTGCTTCCAAGCACGGTGTGATTGGTCTCACCCGAACGGCTGCCCAGGAATATATTGCCAGCGGCATTCGTATCAACGCGATATGCCCAGGGGGCGTCGACACGCCAATGCTCGACAGTCTGCTGCCGGGCGAAATGCGCGACAGTATCGCCGCGCAGCATTTCCAGAGACGGTTCGCTACACCGGAGGAGGTGGCGGACATGGTGCTGTTTGCCTGTTCCGATGCGGCGAGCTATTCGACAGGCGTCGAGTTCAAAGTTAACGGCGGGGCATTTTTCTAACACTCTGCTGGTTTTCGCGCTTTAAACGCTCAGGCTTGTCAGCAGCCCTCAAGAATTAATAGCGAATAGAAGTTATCTACAAAAGAGAGGATTTCAATATGGCTACATCAAGTGTGACATCGCCGCCCATCGTGCCCATAGAGGGCACGCCCAGTCGCCCTGTAGTCTGGTGGGCCTGTATCGGTGTGTTGTTTTTTGCTTTGCAACTCTATGTCTGGATCGCATGGGTGACTTCTGATTTGTTTACACCGACGCTGGTGGGCGATTCTGCGGTACCCACGTTTGTTGTTGGCTTTGCCAGGTTCTGGGAGCTTGTGGCCGTCTTGTTGGGCCTCGGTGCCCTAGGCCTGATTATCAAGAGCTATGTCAAAGATGCACGCTTGTCCGCATTGGCCGTGTTTATTGCTGCCTGGGGGACAACAATCTGGCAGGACCCCTTCATTAACTTTCTGCGCCCGATGTTTAGTTACAGTTCGGTTTTTTTCAATTACGGTTCCTGGGCGCCATTTATCCCGGGATGGATTTCGCCCAACGCATCTGCCATGCCTGAACCACTGTTTATGCTGGTGGGCATGTATACGGTTTTTTGTGTCTTTTTCTCCCTGTGTGTGTGCTGGACGATGCGCTGGGCCAAAAACAGGTGGCCGACGATTGGTGTATTGCAGCTTATATTAGTGGGGTGTCTGGCGGGCGTCATCTACGATTTGATCCTGGAATTTTTCTGGCTCAGGATGCAACTCTATTCCTATATAGGCGCCATTCATGAGGCGACGCTATTTGCAGATAATATCTGGCAAATGCCACTTTACAACCATCTTGTTTGGGGATTTCTGGGCATCGGGGTAGCAGGGTCACTTTTTTATTTTCGTGATGACAAGGGACACATGTTTGCAGAGCGCGGTGCTGAAACGTTTACCTCAAAAACCGGCAATGCCTTTATGCGCATCTTTGCGGTTGGCGGTTTTATTAACGTAAGCTTTTTAACCTATTCAGTCATTATTGCGATTTCGGTTTTGTGGAATGACCCCTACCCTGAAACTTTGCCTAGCTGGCTTATCAATGGTTTGTGTGGCCCCAATTCGGCTTATGTTGAAGTGCCATGCCCCACGCATGAAACACCCATTCCCATGCCGCACTCGGGACCGGCACTACCTGCTACTGGCCCGGATGGAAGCGGATATCCATTTGAATAGCTGAAGATTGCGTCGATTGATGAGGCTTTCAGTGGGAGCCTGGGCGCGCAAGGCACCCACCGTCGCTCCCGCGCCTTTAATCCACGGTTCGCGTAGTGTAGTGGGGTAAGTCCAGGGCATTACAGAGTCCAGCAGGCGCCGCCACGACATGGGGAATAGCATTAACCACGTGCATGGCGGTGATCGAAACGGAGGGGTTTTTACCTTCGGCAGAATTCGACATATAGACCTGAACCTTGAGCGCCGGGTCACCCTCGATACTGTAAACGACGGCACATTCACCGGTATCAGGTGCTCCGCGGGGCCAGTCATCTGGAACCTCCACCTCCCGGGTGAGCTGGCACACGTATTCCACGGACAAAAACGGTCGCCCGTTTACGATGCCAGTGAGCTTCCACCAATATGCGCCTATTGATCCGGCCGCGAATACACCCAGCTCTGTGTCTATCTCCTGTGCCAACGGATGAAAGTCGATGTCAAAGCGCACATCGTGGCAAGCTGCAGATATTGCTTTACGCATGGCAGTGGGGGCCGCGGGCGGGTAGACCATTTGCAGGAAGGCGAAACTCACCACGTCGATCCCCGCTTCGAGAAATTGTACGACCTCGGCTATGGCGTCGCTCTCTCGCCCGATTATGCTCGATGCGTAAAATACGCAATCGGGCTGCAGGTCGATAAGTGAGGCAAGTACATTGCTTGCCTGTATTCCTATTGCCGGGCCGCCGCAGTAGGTTCCTGCGTCCATTCCTACTTTTGTGGGTGTCGATACGTACCAGCCGACCAATTCAAGCGCAGGATGGGCAATAATGCCGGAAAGGGCCTCAGTACCGGTATGCCCTGTGCCCATGTGAGCGACATGGACAGGTTCTGGCGTTAAGAGAGAATTGCTTGCACTCATAGTATTATTTTCGCCAGTCGTTCATGCTAAATAATATATATATATACTATATAAAAAGCGGTACAGACATACTTGTAAGCAGGTCTGCGGTCTGGGGAGAAGTAATACGTTGCCTTTTCTCAAGCAATATCGAGCGGGAGGTCAGCTGTAGGGTGCGAACGAAAAGAAAGATCGCGTAGTCCAGATCTGAGGTCTTAACCTGATCTTCGAAGTGCTTCAATATGTCCCGAATAATCCTAATTGCCTGGTTGTTTCTCCGGTCTTCGTTGGTGTTGTATTCATAGTGGTCGACGTATTTGAGATAGAGCTCGGGAGAGAGTGCATAGAGTTCGTTCCTGCCGGTGAGAGACTCAGTAACTATAATTCTGATGATTTCTTTCAGGGGAGTACTCTTATCCAGGCCGATGGTGTTTTGACGCATTCTGTGCAGTTGGTCCTCAAGCTTCTGATTTAGTGTCTGTGCAATCAGCGCTTCAATGGTAGGGAAGTAGTCGTAAATTGACGCCGGTGCAATGCCGGATTCCTCGGCCACTGTGGCCACCGTAACTTGATTCGGGCCCTGCTCAAGCAAGATTTTTGTACAAGTTTCGATCAGCGATTCGACCAGGACCTTTGAGCGGCTCTGCCGCGGTTGCTTGCGTAACGGGGGAGGGGAGTCAGATTCCATTGGTTTGCCGGTAACCTTATCCGAAAACGACACTGTAACATCGCAGGAAAATTTAAAAAATATCTTTGTATCAGTGGCTTAGGAATTTATCGAATACGGAAATCCAGCGCGCAACTTCGGCCTATAATATTTGGGATCAAGGGCATAATGACGGTGCCCGTTTTAATTTTAGACAATGCGGGAGAGAAGCATGGACCCATGGAGATTAATGAACTTTGTGATGATCGCTATTTTTGTGGCGGCGATTGTCTGGCTTTACCGCGGAGACAAGGAAGCAGGGCATGTCCGCACTGTCACCTGGCTGTTTCTTGGTGCGACATCAATGTCGTGGATGGAGGCGGTATGGGACTGGGTGCTGTACTACCGTTTCAATCCTGAGCAGTTCTGGTTGATGCCAGAATGGATCCCTGTGCTGGGCATGGGCGGCGGCTTGCCATACATTATGCCCACCATCTATGGCCCCTGGTTTGTCCTGGTGAACTTTGCCACAGCCGTGTGGATGGTACAGCGCAATTTCTCACTGAAACAGATATTTGTGGGCGCGCTTGTTCTTGGTGCATTGGAGGAGCTGATTCTGGAGATTCCCTTCCTCCTGATCGGGACCTATTCCTATACTCGCGCATTGCCGGGCTTCCACATTTTTGAAGGACAAGCTCAATACCCCCTCGATGTGCCGTTATTGATGGCACCGGTAATGGCATTTATCACTGTGTTTATTGCCGTTGCTATCCGCCGGGAACAGGCGAGAGCGGCGGGGACCGGAACGCCGTCCAATACCAGCACTTTCTTCGGCCGCATGCGTGAGTTACGGGCCTTTGGTGGTACTGACGATCGCAAGGGGATCAATGCGATTTGCGTGATCATCGCTGCGCATCTCGTCTTCCTCATGCCGATGATACCGGCATTGATCATGCGCGTTACCGGCCTTAAGACCGATATCGGTGACGCAACAGCATTCGGGTGGCCGGCCTATCCATTTCCCATGTGATGCTATTGCCCTGTCGATCAGCGTAATCCAGGTATCCCACAGAAAAAATCAGCTTCCACTTTCACGCTGGAAGCTGAATTCGAATGCGCACCGGTCCCCAGGATGGCATGACCATTGAGTAGAGGCCACTACCTCCTGCCATCACGGCGGCTACAGCTACTTTCTCAATGGTCGCCATGCCCTGCCCTGGCCCCATTGTGCCCAAGCCCAAATCGCCGTCCTGACCAGAGGCCAAGACCATACGCCGAACGCGTTCTGCAGTAGGAATTACAACCGGTAAGCCATCCGTACAACGCCGAATATGCAGGTCTTCCAACGCCGCTTCTTCGTCAAAGGCCGATAACATCTCAGTCACTGTTTGCGTCCAGCGCAGCACCAACCTGTGCCGCAAAATCTTGCGCCACCTTGCGCATGTGTTGTGCGCCGCTCCCGGCAATCGGGTGTGGAAGTTTTACTCGAGGCACGTCGGGCATACCCAATGATTCAGCTACAAAATCGCCTTGAGGCCAGAATTCTTCTGTAACCAACGCTACTGCGGGAATACCGAGATTTGCTAAATTGATTCCGTCACGCACGGTGCCGGTGGGGCAAGAGCCTCAGTGCCCGCAGACAGCTACCGCCGCAGAACAATGCTGACTTATGTCTGCTAGCATATCTTCATTAGCAGGAACTGTAGGATTGCCCTTGTTATACGCAAGAACTTCAATCGATAGTTCAATGGCCTGCATGGCGGCCGCTAACTCGCTTAAAAAGCTCTCTGAGTCAGGAAATCCGTTGGCGAGAAAACCAACCTTTATGGCACTGGCCCCTTTGATATAGGCAGATAACTCGTAGGGCGTTATAGCAGCTGCAAACTGAGCTTCAGGGTTATGGTATTCGGTCATGTGGCCTCCTTTTCAAAATCAGTAAACGCCAAACTAAATACGCGATGTATCGAAATCGATTGCGGATGGCCGCTTATTGCTTGAGCAGCACCTTGCGCCTGTCGATTAACGAATCGAGCAGGCTTGATAACACATGGGTTCGTTTCACCAGCAAATGGGCGTCGTACTCCACGGTAAAGCCCACGCCGCCGTGAACCTGAATATTGGTGCGGGCGTTTTCCAGCGCTGCACGGGCTGACATCTCCACCGCGGCGGCGATTTTCCGGGTGGCATCTTCGTGTTCATCCTGCAGGCTCAACCCAGCGTAAACACACTGTGACCACGCGGCCTCGTTGCGTACTGCCATATCTGCGCACAGGTGCTTGATGGTCTGGAAGGCGCCGATAGGCTGCCCAAACTGCTCGCGCTCCCCGGCGTAGCTAACCGCTGCTGCGCAAGCCGATTCTGCGATGCCAGTAAGCACCGCACATAAGCCAATAGCCAGACGCATTACATCACTCTCACCTATGTTCTTGAGTAGTGGGGTTCCGGTCAGTGTTGTCCTTGTCAGGCTTACAGACTCATCAGTGCCTTTGAGCGTTTCCGCTTTGGCTATTGCTGCAGCCGGGAACAGATTGATTTTATTGTCATGGCAGGTGAGCAGGTAGTCCGCGTCGCCTCCGTCAAACATCAGATAGTTGTCTTCTTTCGTGGCAAGGGCGATGGCTACACGCTTTTCGCCATTGATGAGCGAGTTGGCTAGCCCTGCCTGATCGTGACGACTGGCAAGATTGGCAGTGAAAGCCGTGGCTAACACTGTGGGAGAAATCAGCTGGCGTCCGGCCTCGCGGGCCAGAAGTATTTCTTCGGCAATGCCAAGGCCGCTGCCGCCGAGGTGCTCCGGGCAGCTGACACCGAACCAGCCCAGTTTCACAAACTGCTGCCAAAGTGCGGCGGAATAGGGGGTGCCCAGGTTGATTGTTTCCTGGTAGCGCCGAATCGGTACCTCGCTAGAGAGAAACTCGCCGATCACACTGACAATTTCGGCCTGCTCGGTTGTGGGAAGAAGGTTCATTCGGTCTCCTTAGCGGCTCTTGGGCAAGCCGAGAACTCGCTCGCCAATGATGGATCGCTGAATCTGCTCGGTGCCGGCGGCGATAGTATCGGCGTAGCGAAACAGGTAAGTGCGCACCAGCTCTTCATGCTTGCCCTGGTAAACCAACCCGTCGGCTCCCAGTAGCTCCATACCGAAATGGCTAATTCGCTGGCTCAGCTTGGCAAAGAACAGACGCACAATTGATCCTTCAGGCCCGGGCAGATCCTGATTGCTGTTGCGGGAAATGCTCATGTAGGTCATCGCTTTCAAAGCTATCACCTCTGCCTTGAGACCGGCTAGGCGTTCGGCAATTTCATCATGTGCGATAGCCGCTCTTCCGCCGATGTGGACTTCTCTTGCCAGTTGTTCCATCTTTACCACGTCGTGTTCGAGTTCTACCTGGTCGGCAATGAACGCGGTGCCGCGCTCGAAGGACAAGGTGGACATGGCGGTGCGCCAGCCGTTATTGAGCCCGCCGATGACCTGTGACAGCGGGATGCGAACATCGTCATAGAAGACCTCACAGAACTCGCTCTCTCCGGCCATATTGCGGATCGGGCGTATGGTGATGCCCGGAGTTTTCATATCACAAACTACCCAGGTGATACCCCTGTGCTTTTGGGCGTCGGGGTCGGTGCGCACGAGCAGTTCCTGGAAGTCTGCGACATCGGCATAGCTGGTCCAGAGCTTCTGGCCGTTGATGACCAGGTGGTCCCCGTCGATTTCTCCACGGGTGCGCAAACTCGCCAGGTCAGAGCCTGCTCCCGGTTCTGAGAACCCCTGGCACCAGACGGCGCTGCCGTCGAGTATCTTTGGCAGGTGCTCGGCCTTGTGGTTGTCTTCACCGCAGGCGATCAGTGTGGGGCCTGCGTGCGCGAGTCCGACAAAGCAAACGCTTTTCCAGCCGCCTGGAGGAACATCGGCGGCGGCATATTCCTCATACCATATAAGCTGTCGGGTCAGAGACAAGCCTCGTCCGCCGCAGGCCTCGGGCCAGGCAATACCCGCCCAGCCTGCGTCGAAGAGGGTTTTCTGCCAGGCGGTGTCATGTTCGCGGCAGGCGGCCAGATCCGCCACAGAGGGACGCTGCTCCCGCGGGCGGTTATCCGCAAGCCACTGGCGCACGTCTTCCCTGAACAGTTGGTCATCGGGACTGAACTGAATATTCATTGAGTATGGCTCTCCAGCAGTGCCCGGATTGCAGGCAGGTCCGGTTTCAAGGATGCGTTGCGGGGTATGGACCTAGCCACCAGGAAGCGCACGGGGACTTGGTAGGCCGCCAGACCCTCCCTGGCGAGAGACGCCACCGCTTCCAGATCCAGTTCGTCAGTCCCGGTTGTGGGTTGGAGGAGGGCAGCGGGCACTTGGCCGAGCCTGTCGTCATCAAGGGCGACCACAACAGCCTCTTCGATATCCGGGTGAGTCTGTAGCACGCTCTCCACGTCGGTTGGCAGGATTTTGAAGCCGCCGCGGTTGATGGCGGCATCGGCGCGGCCCCTGACCCACAGGAAGCTCTCGTCATCGAGGATGGCGATGTCGGTGGTAGGTACCCAGGCTGCCGCGCCCGATGCGGACTGCACCGAACGGATTTCGAGAATGCCTTCTTTCCCACTGGGGAGTTCTTCGCCGCTGGTGGCATCCACAACGCGCAATTCTGTCCCCGGGAACGCCCGGCCGACGCTGCCCAGCTTAGCGGGCATGAATTCACGGTGCAGTGGGAAACTCCATCCAGCCACGCCCCCGGCAAATTCGGTGGCGCCGTACACAACCAGCAGGGGTACAGCATACCGGGCCTCAAAAGACTGCTGGATATCGGGCCGCAAAGCCGCGCTACCGCAGATCACGGCCTTGAGACTGGCCAGCTTTTCTGCGGGGACATCCTCATCCAGAATCATTTTTACCGTGGCCGGTACCAGGTGGCCCAGTTTCAACTGATGGCGCTGTACAGCATCGCTCCAGATCTTCACGTCAAAGCGGTCCATCAGGATTTGTGGCCGGGCGTCGATAATTGCCTTCAGGGTGTGAAACAGACCACCGATGTGCGCCAGAGGGTTGGCTACGATAACGGGCGTATCCTTGATTTGCACGGCACTGCTGCCGGCCTCGGGCATCTGATCAGAAATCGGGTGCAGCAGCCCTGGATACTTGAGGGGGATACGTTTGGGCGTGCCGGTGGTGCCACTGGATTGCATCATGACCGCGACGCCTTCCAGGGGGGCGCAGAATCCGGTGAAGGCCATTCCTGCACGAAGTTCCAGCCCGACCCCTGTAGCCGTATCTGTCGCTTGCAGCACGGCATTTCCGTTCCTGTCGACCGCCGCCATTAATGACTCATCGTCGATATCATCGCCCGCAGCGATCAGCAGGGGCAATCTCAAAGACTCAAGCTCAGCGCCAATTTTTGCGCCTGAATGCATTGGATTAAAGGTGATGAAACAGTGGCCGGCGCGGGTAATGGCCAGCAGCGCGGCAACGGTTGCCGCATTGTTGTGGGCAATGACGCCGACCTGACTACCTATCGGCAGGGACAGGGAGCCAAAGATGTTATCGATGGCGTGAATACTGCCCGCCAGTTGTTCCCAGCTGTAGCTGATGTCATGGACATAGATTGCGGTAGCCTCGGGGGCTAGGGTCAGGACCTGATCCAGATGGCGGCGAAATTCTTCGTGGTTACGCACTGCTCAGCTCTCCAGTGGTTCTTCTGTGCCCCTCAGTTCCATCATTTTTGCACCTCGTTCGCGCAACTCCCGCGGCGCGACCGGCAGTGAGACAGGGCCGAACTCCCGGGAAGGCAGAAGAATTTCCGCGGTACCGGTGACCGAATCTTCATCGCGTTGGTTAGTGCCGCAAACCTTGATCGTCACCACACACCCAAGCTCATCGCGACGCTTATCTGTAACCTTGCCGCGCATGATGTGGGTATCGCCAAGGAAGTTAAACGTATTAAGCCGGTTGGACATACTCCTGAGCCATGCGTCATCCCCCATCCAGTTAGTGAGCAGGTGACTCATCCAGCAGCTGCGCATCTGGCCATAGTCATAGGGCGCGGGCAGGCCGATCTGTTGGGCCCAGTTGGGATCCCAGTGCATCCGCTGCATGACATCTGGCACGCCATACTCGTCGGGATTGTAAAAGCCTTTCAGTTTCTGGGTGCGTCCTTTCCAGGCATGGCGCAGCGGGCCGATGCCATACTCGCCCATACCCCAGCCGACGTGTTGGGAAATGACGTCGGTGACAGTCATGGGGCCTTTTACTATCGGTACCAGTTGGTCACCCACGGCGACATCTTCGAACCAGCGGGGCAGGCCACCGCGCCGTTCCTCGGCCTCATAAAGTGCGTTGATTGCTTCGATGTCCGCCTCCGTGTAGGTGGCACGTTCGATGTTGGCGTGTTTTCCTGTTTTCTTGGAGCCGCCACGTTCTGCACTGACATAACTCTCGTAGCGGACCGCTACCGGATCTCCCATACGGTCGACATGCATGAACCGGTAGGTCTCGATGATGGAGCGACCGCCGCTGAAACTGGACGTCTTGACCTCCACGCTGGAGGTACTGGAATCGACGAAGGTCTCATCACCCCTATAGATCGGCTTGTACCATTCCCAGCGCACGCCAGAGTAGTATTTACCTACGCCGCGAAACAAACCGCGGAACAAGTTTTTTTTGTCTCCACTCAGGGGCGGGATTTCGCATCGGCCGGTCGCGATGGGATACATAGGCGCTGCGACCATGCCGCGCCATCGCGATTGCTTACCGTAGGACTCATCCTGGTAGAGCGGGTTGTCATCACCATAGCCCCAGTTGAAATTTTTCATGGTCGCTGCCGCGGCTGTGGGTGACAGCGTATCGCAGCGTAAAGGGACCGGTACGCCGATTTGCCGGCGGGCGCGGTCGACATCTTCATCGGTGATTTCTGCGCTGATGTCTTTATCTTTGCCGCCATCGACTTGTTTTGATTTGGCCATGGTATTCCAGCTCTTTGCTGCCCCTGTACAGGGCATAATGTTAGTTAAGTGGTGATAGCAATAAAGAGTATACTAATAAATTGCCAAATACCAGCAAAGCGCCAAGAGTCGTGGATCGGTTTGCATTGATTTTTTATAAAGTATACTATTAACTTGTTCCACATTGACTGCGAGCACCAGCTCGATAAGGTATAACAGAACCAACCGGGAAGTATTATGTATAACGTGACCGTCCCCGAGCATGTCCCTGAAGAACTGGTAAGGTCCTTCAATGTTTTTGAAATTCCTCCCACGGCGGATATTTTCGCTGAGATTTCAAAACTGCACGAAACCCATCCGCCGATCTACTACAACAGCACACCTCAATTGGACCGGACCTTCTCCCGGGGTGCCTGGCAAGTCACTTCCATGGAATATATTCAGGAGATCATGCGTACCCCGGATGACTTTTCCAGCGTAGGTATCTCCGGTTTTAACGAGTTGATCCAGCTCGGTTACGAACTGATGATTCCCGTCGATACCGATCCACCTGTGCACGGTGAAGTGCGCGGGCTGATTCGCGAGCAATTGCAACCGAACAATGTTGCCAAGCTTGCCGATGGCATTCGTGAGCTGTCGCAGGAGGTGGTACAGAAGTGTGTCGCTCAGGGCAGCAGTGAGTTTGTAAAGGACGTCGCTTCCATTTTCCCCACCCAGATTTTTCTGCTGCTTATGGGCATGCCCATGGAGGAGGCGGAACAGTTCCTGGAGTGGGAGGCCGATTTATTGCAGCCCGACCCCAATAATATTGAAAAGTCTCGGGACGCCATCCGCAAGATTGTGGCGCGGGTGCAGCAGGGCTTCGAAGAACGCCGCGCCGATCCGCAGGATGATTTTCTGACCCTGTTGGTCAATGCGGACCTCACAGAGGAACTGCGTACCGGGCTGGGTTTCAACCTGTTTGTCGGTGGCCTGGATACGGTGATGAACCAGCTCACCTGGGTCTTCAAATACATCGGTGAGCGCCCTGAGTTGCAGCAGCAACTGCGCGGTAACCCCGAGTTGATAGCCAGTTCGCTGGAAGAAATCATGCGCCTTCACTCAGTGCTGACCACCCGGCGCTTTGTCACCCGGGATATGAATTTTCAAGGGGTCAGCTTTAAAAAAGGGGACAGTGTGGAACTGCTGATGGCGGCGGGCAGTCTCGATGGAAATGCCTTTGAGAACCCCCACGAAGCAGACCTTGAGCGCAAGCCAAACCGTCACATGGGCTTCGGCTGGGGACCGCATATGTGTATCGGCATGCACCTGGCGCGCCTGGAGATGCGTATTCTTGTGGAAGAGTGGCTGCAGGCGATACCTCAGTTTTCTGTGGTGCGCCCTGAAGAGCTGGAGTTCCACGTGGGCATCTGGGGACTGAATTCACTCCCGCTGTCCTGGGATTGATTGTCAGGCGTGAGTTTTTATACAGATGGAGTGGGCAATGGATAATGCACTGCTGCGCGAGGACTTCGATGGGGTCATCGCGCTGACACTGAACCGGCCCGACAAGCTGAATGCGATCACGCCCGCGATGCTCGAAGGTATTTCTTTGGCGCTCGCCGAACTGCGTGACAACAACCAGCACAGGGTTCTGTTAATTAAAGCGACGGGGCGTTATTTCTCCGCCGGCATGGATATCAGCGCTGGCATGGCACCAGCGGGGGATAGCGGGGTCGAGTTCCGTCGCTGGTACCGTACCTCCCTGCACAGCCTGTTCGATGAAATCGAGGCGGTGGAGAAGCCTGTAGTGCTGGCGGCCCACGGCCCCTGTCTGGGCGGAGCGCTGGAAATGGCCTGCTCATGTGACTTCCGCCTCGCCGCGACAAGCGCAAAGTTCAGTCTTCCCGAGGTTCAACTCGGGCTGATACCTGGTAGTGGCGGTACCAGTCGTCTGACGCGGCTGGTTGGCGCTGCCAATGCCAAATGGTTGGTTATGGCCGGTCAGGAGGTGAGTGCCGAGCGGGCCTTACAGATGGGCCTGGTGCAGGAGGTTTGTAGCGATGATCAGTTCGACCAGCGCTGCCGTCAGTTCTGTACCGATCTGGCGAACCTGCCGGAGGAGGCTAGCGCCATGGCCAAGATCACCATTGACACTGTAGCCGACCTTGACCGCACTGGTGCGCGACAGGTGGAGCGGATTGCCAATACGTTTCTCACCCGTTCGCAAGAGCACCGTTCTATCATGGATGCCCTCGTGAACCGAAAAAATGACGCCAACCGCAAAAAGAAGAAGTAGAGAAACTTGCATGACTGAGAAAAACTGGTCTCTGGGACCACAGGGTACGGTAACTGGTATTCTTCGCGATTCCGCTGCGCAAAGCCCCGACAAGCTTTTTATCGAGTTCCAGGGCGGCAGCAGGGCAACTTACGGTGAATTCAACAACCGCTCCAATGCACTGGCTCGCGGGCTGATTAATGCCGGAGTAAAAGCGGGTGACACGGTTGGCGTAATGCTGGACAGCAATCTGGAGTGTGTGCTGAGCTGGTTTGCCGTCAATAAAGCGGGGGCGACCTGGGTGCCGTTTAACACCGCACTGAAAGGTGAGTTCCTGCGCCACCAGGTGGACAATGCTGGCGCCAGCCTAATCCTTGCCGAGAGTGATTATACCGAGCGCTTTGCTGCCATCGAGGGCCAGGTCGATTGTGTGAGTCGTATTTTTGTGCGTGGCGATGTACTTGCCGACGGCCCCCGTTCGATTGAACTACTGCCACTGACTACACTGTACGCAGCGGATGACAGCGATCTGCCAGAGTGCAATCAACCCTCAGATCTGTCCATGTTGATTTATACTTCGGGCACCACCGGGCCGGCCAAGGGCTGCATGATTAGCCATAACTACGCGGCCAATATGGCACGCCTGTCCCGTGAGAGTGCCGACCGCGGGCCGGAGGATGTTAACTGGTCCTGCCTGCCCATGTTCCACCTCAATGCCACCACAACCACCGTGCTGGCCACGCTACTGACCAGCGGACGCTGTTACTTCATGCCGCGTTTTTCGCTGTCGGGGTTCTGGTCGTCCATCCAGGCCTCTGGTGCGACTGTGGTTAATATTATCGGCCAGATGGTGCCGCTGATTGCCAAGTTGGAAGACACCGAGGAATCGAAGGCCTGCTACGAGCAGGTGCGGGCGGTGATGGCTCTGCCTTTCGATGAGCACCTGCAGGCGGTGTGGCGCGAACGCTTTGGCATCACCATCGCCGGGGCCAACTGCTACGGTCTTACCGAGGCCTCGCTGATGATGAACCTCGAAGCGGGCGAGTACGCCAAGCCTGGATCCTCCGGCAAGCGCAATGAATACTTCGACGTGATGGTAGTTGATGACGACTTCAATGAATTGCCAGCGGGTGAGGCGGGGGAGGTGGTTTGCCGGCCGCGCAGGCCCCATATCATGTTCGAGGGCTACTGGAAAAATCCACAGAAGACCCTCGAGATTATGGCGGGCATGTGGTTCCACAGCGGTGATATCGGCAAGTTCGATGAGGACGGTTTTTTCTTTTTCGTCGATCGTAAGAAAGACTACTTGCGCAGGGGTGGCGAGAATATCTCCAGTTATGAATTGGAAGTGGCGATACAGGCCCATCCAGCGGTTAAGGAAGTGGCGGTGCATTCCGTGCTGTCTGAGCTGTCTGAGGACGAGGTTAAGGCCACTATTGTGTTGGCTGACGGTGCCGCTATCACGGAGGAAGAATTGTGTCGCTGGTCTGTCGACTATCTACCCTATTATGCCGTGCCGCGATATATCGAATTCAGGGGCTCCCTGCCGATCAATCCCCTCAACAAGGTGATGAAATACGAGCTGCGTGACGAGGGAGTAACCCCCACGACATGGGACCGTAACGACTCTGATTTCCAACTGGTGAAACGGTAAATACCATGAGTGAAATACCGATCTTAGTACGCATCGACGGCCACGTTGGTGTTATCAGTATCAACCGCCCTGAGAAGCACAATGCCATGGACGACCTGGCCCAGGCGGCCTTCCTTGAGGCAGTGCAGAGCATGATCGGGGACCGGGAAGTTCGGGCGATTGTGCTGCGCGGCGAGGGCAAGTCCTTTTGCGCCGGCAGGGACACCTCGGTTCTGGGGCAGCGCCCGGAGGGGGAGAGTGATTACGACTACGTACGCCGGGCCCAGCAGATTCAGCACTGTCTGCTGGACTGCCCCAAGCCGATTATTGCCGCGGTTCGTGGAGCAGCTATCGGTGGCGGTTTTGAGTTTGCGTTGGCAGCAGATATGCGCGTGGTGGGTCGGTCCGCCAAAATGAGCTTGCCTGAGATTATTTACGGATTGCTCCCGGACATGGGGGGAACCCAGACCCTGATGTCGATGATAGGCCGCGCTCGCACCAAGTATTATGTGATGACGGGCAATACCATTAGTGGCGAGGAAGCCTTCGATATGGGCATTGCCGACTGGCTCGAAGAGGATGACCAGGTGGATGAAAAGGCCATGGAGATCGCCGGTGAAATTGCCGCTAGACCACCCCAGAACGTGAAGATGGCCAAAGCCCTGGTGGACCAGTTCTGGATGGGTGGTATCAAACGCGGCTTGAACCAGGAACTCAATAGCATTACCGCGCTGTTCAAGACTGAGGATTACGCAGAGGCCCGGACCGCGCTGAAAGAAAAGCGTGATCCTCGCTTCAAAGGTAAATAGCCAAGGGCAAATAGGAGACAGACACCATGCCGCTTTCCAACCCCCCCGAATACGGCCAGAGCATGTTGCCAGCGGGCACATACGCCGGACAGGTGGTACTTATTACCGGCGGCGGCACTGGCCTGGGTAAGGCCATGGCGCTGGAGTTCGCCCGTCTGGGTGCTGCTATCGCGATCATAAGCCGCAAGCCGGAGCACCTCGAGTCGGGGATGGCTGCCATTCGTGAACTCGGTGGCGAGGTTGCTGCCGTGCCCTGTGATATTCGTGACCCGGATCAGATCGCCAGGGCTTTCGACCAGATCGAGGAAGCTATCGGCCCGGTGACCGTCCTGGTGAATAATGCCGCGGCGAATTTTCCCGTGGCGGCAGAGACAATGAGCGCCAACGCCTGGAGGACAGTCACCCAGATCGTTTTGGACGGCACGTTTTTCTGCGCCACTGAGTTTACTCGCCGGCGGCTGGTCGCGGGTGAGGGTGGGGCGATTCTCAATATCGGTGCCACCTATTCCTGGACCGGCGGGCCGGGCACCGCCCATTCGGCTGCGGCCAAGGCGGGTGTGACCAACCTGACCCAGTCCTTGGCGGTGGAGTGGGCACCGGACGATATCCGCGTGAACTGCCTGGCCCCGGGGTTATTCCTCAACGAGGATCACCCTGACAACCTGGTCAAGGGCGTGAAAGGCGGTGCGGGGCGTGAGTCCAGCCGACCGGCATCCCGGGTGCCGGCGGGTCGAACCGGCGCTATGCATGAATTGGGCTGGGCGGCCACGTACCTATGCTCGCCATTCGCTGGCTACATAACCGGCCACACACTGGTGGTTGATGGGGCCAACTGGTTGCGCCGTTCACTGGTCATGCCGGAATTTGAAACCGTAAGAGACACGATCGCGCCGCGGTTGTGACAACAGTGTATATGGAGAATAACGATGTTTGGTAATGACTATAAATCTCGCCGTGTGGTGGTCACCGGTGCGGCATCAGGTATGGGAGCTGAGGCGTGCAAACTCCTGCTCGAGTGCGGTGCCGAGGTAATCGGGGCGGATATTAACGCCATTGATAATCCTGCTATCACCGGTTACCAGATGAACCTGATGGAACAGGTCAGCATCGACGCCTTTGTCGCTGAGTTGGAAGATGAATCTATCTATGCCGTATTCTGCTGCGCGGGCCTCCCCCAGACATTTCCGCCGGTCGACGTTGTACAGGTAAATTTCCTGGGTAATCGCTATCTGATTGAGGGGATCCTCCCGAAGCTGCAAGCTGAGAGTGCTGTTGCAGTCATCACCTCGATGACCTTGGGTTGGGTGCAGGATGCAGAGCGCCTGTCGCCGTTAATTAACAGCGCCACCATGGAAGAGGGGCGCGCCTGGGTTGAGGATAGCCTGGAGAATCTTGGCGACTCCTACATTGCAGCCAAACACGCACTCGCTGCCTGGGCGACCATCAACAGTACTCGCTATATTCAGCGCGGTACCCGTTTGAATGTGCTGTGCCCGGGAATCACCCAAACGCCCATGCTGGCTTCATTCTTTGAGGCGGCACCCGAGGCGATGGCGATGTTGCCGCAGCCACTAGGCCGTGAGACTACGGCGGAGGAGCAGGCATTTGCCATGCTGTTCCTCAATCATCCCCGTGCAAGTGCATTGGTCGGGCTTAGCCTATATAACGATGGAGGCTCACAGGCTGCCATATTGTCGGCGGCAGCTGCGGGATTGATGTAATGGACTCCAGCAAACTCTATATCAATGGCCAGTGGCTTGTGCCCGACAGTGGCGAACATAGGTCTGTCGTCAATCCGGCCACTGAAGAGATTATCGGCAGTGTCGCCATGGCAGGCCTGGCCGATTGCGACAATGCGATTGCCGCCGCACGCAGCGCGTTTGACCAGTCCGGTTGGCGTTATTTGGAAAGGCATGAGCGCGCCGATCTCCTGTCGCAGTTCCTGGACTGTGTCGAGGCGGACAAAATGGGGCTGGTTGATTGTATCGTAGCGGAAAGCGGCCATTCGTTTGCCGTTACCTTGCAGGTGCATATTGACATTGCGCTCGCCATTGCACGGCAGCAGGTAGTGTTCGCGCGACAGAACCTTGATGAAATGACCCCGGTCAGCATCATACCCAACCCGTTCAACGGCGGCGCGACACAGGTGGCTTCTGCTTCTCGGGTCATTCGCAAGCCCCATGGTGTGGTAGCCGCGATTACACCGTTCAATGCCAATTTTATGTTGGCCCTGATAAAGATTGTGCCGGCCCTGTTGATGGGCAATACCGTAGTGCTCAAAGGTTCGGAACTGACGCCTCTGGAAGTATTGCAGCTAGGCATGTATGCCGATCAGTCCGGAATACCCGCCGGTGTACTGAATATTATTCTGGGTGATGCTTCAGTTGGCGATCGCCTGGTGACTCACGAAGATGTGGATGTTGTTAGTTTTACGGGTTCGGATAAGGTCGGCAGCCTCATCATGGGCAACGCCGCCCCGGGTCTTAAACGGGTGTTACTGGAATTGGGCGGAAAGTCCGCTTCGGTGGTGTTGGCCGATGCCGACCTGGGCACTGCAGCCCTTTTCGGCGCAGCCAACGTCACCACAATGGCCGGGCAGGGCTGCGGGCTCTGTACTCGCCACATTGTTCACAACTCCATCCTCGATGAGTACATTGAGCGGCTTAAGCGGACGCTGTGGGCTATGTCCATCGGCGACCCCGCTAATCGCTTCAACACTATGGGGCCGCTGATTTCCCGGCAGCAGCTTGAGCGCACCGAGCGATTTGTTGCCATGGCACGGGAGGAAGGCGGCAGGGTTGTTTGCGGAGGCCGGCGACCTGTGCACCTGGACAGGGGCTATTTTTATGAGCCGACGCTGATTACGGGCCTGTCACCGGACAGCGAGGTTTGCCAGCAGGAGATTTTTGCGCCGGTCATCGCAGTGCTCGGTTTCGACAGTGATGAAGAAGCCCTAGCCATCGCCAATAATTCCCGTTACGGCCTCAGCGGGGCACTGTTCTCGGCCGATAAGGGTAAGGCCCTGCAGATGGCCGAATGCATCGATACAGGCTGGGTCACCATCAATGCTGCCGTGATCGCGCCGGACACCCACGCGCCCTTTGGTGGCATCAAACGCTCTGGGTTTGGTAAGGAGTGGGGGCTTGAGGGCTTGAAAGAATTTAGCTATCAGCAAACGCTGAACTTCCCCGTGGGTTGATGGCCAAACCACTATTTCTATATCTTCAGATAACTGGCCACCAGGGCGCGATGATCGCGCATATGACGACTCGCAGATTTGGTATCTTTATTCTTGATATCACGGATGATGCGCTCGTGGCTGCGCACCAGCAGGGTCTTGTTATTGATCATTCGCTTTAGTTGCTTTGCCTGGGTAGGCTTGAAAATGGTTGAATTGATAAGGATATCGATATAGAGGCTAAGCACCCGGTTGCCGCTGGCACGGCAGATTGCGCTGTGCAGTTTTGACGCTGCGGCAACAAACTCCTCAGAAGTCTCGACCTCGGACTCTGCCGCCAGCGCTGCCTCCAGCTCCGCAATCTGCTCATCCGTTGCGTGTTTGGCCGCCAGTTCTGCGGCAAAGGTATCCAGGGCAATGCGTGCCTCGTAAACCTGGTCGAAGGGAAGACTGGCCTGTTCCAGGAACTGGGCTGCCGCTTCAATGGTGTTACTGGGATTGGCTTTAGCGACGATTAAGCCACCATCTCGGCCCTTGCGGCTCTGGGAGACGCCTATCAATTCCAATATTCTGGAGGCCTCCCGGAAGATGGAGCGGCTCACACCGTACTTTTTAATCAGTTCTACTTCTGAGCCAAGGCGATCGCCAACCTCCAGGCCCTGCTCTCCCATATCCTGCTTAATCTGGTACATAAGCCCCTGGCCAGATTTACTGTGACCGGAGTCAAACCACTGTGGATAGATGTTGCGCTGTTGTGGGTCCAGGTGGCTTTCTGACGCCATCACATCTTCCATTAGCTTGATGTAAGCCTCGACTTGCCTTATTGCCTTGTTCTCCTCGTTGGCGATGATGGCGCTGACCATTCGCTTGAGGATTCCCTGGCCCTTCAGGCGACTTTTCTCCAGAATCTCCCCGGACAGACTCGCAAGATCGGCGAAATCAATAGCGACATAATCCAGCGGCGCGATGAACAGGGACAGGACCGTATTGCCGCTGACTCGGCCAATCTCATGAATGAGTCGAAGATGTGCAAAGATCTCGTCAACAACATTCTCGGTTGGTTTGAGCGCCTCTGCGAGTAATTGCTGCAGGGTAGGTACAATCTCGTCGGTGAGCCTCATTGTAGCCAGTCGAACCGAGAGTCGCTGAAGCCGGTGTCGTGCCTCTATGACTTCGGCGAAGGATACGTCTGTCAGGTCAAAGTAATCACGGAGAATGTTGATGATCGCAGTCTGTGTTGGCTTGGCAACCACAAGGCCGCCACTGGGACCGCGCGTGGTTTTGGCCAGGCCCTGCCACTCCAGCACGCGTATGGCTTCGCGGAAGGTATCGCGGCTGATGCTGTAACGCTTCAGTAACTCCGGTTCGCGGCCCAGAAAGTCGCCCTCCTGCTGGCCCTTATCGATAATATCCCGCGCAATCTGTCGCGCGATTTCGTGTGAAAGCTTCTGCTTGACTGGTTGAAGTATAGCGGTCATAGGCTCCTGGGAACGCCTGGATTTAGAAACGGGTACATGCTTGCTTTTCGACATCATATTGAATCTATTATAGTATACCAAATAATTAAACGTACTTGTAAGCAGGGATTATAGGAGCCAATAGATGACTCGGACATTACCGGTGGTGAATGAGGATGAAGTGCTGTTCTGGAAAGGCGGTGCAGACGGCAAGCTTCATTTTCCCCAATGCAGGCAATGCCAATACATTGTGCACCCGCCAGCACCTGTGTGTCCACAATGCTACGGGCGAGAGCTTGGCGAGACCACGGTGTCGGGGGAGGGCACGGTTGCCACCTTTACTATCAACTACCAACCATGGGTGCCTGATATGCAGGTACCGTTCACCATAGCCATCGTTGCACTGAACGAGCAGGACGATCTGCGTTTGATGACCAACATCGTGAACATACCACCTGAAAAGGTCGAGATCGGGATGCGGGTCAGCGTGGTGTTTGAGGTCTGCGACGAAGACATCTATCTCCCGTTGTTTGAGCCGATGAAGGTATCCGTATGATCGTTGGTGAGAAGATGACAGCGATTACGGGCAGTGCCCAGTCTGCGGTGGGTAGGCGACTCGGGCGTAGCGGTCTGGATCTCACCGTGGAGGCTTGCCTGGCGGCAATCGCTGACGCTGGTTTGGAGGTGAAGGATATCGACGGTCTGTCTACCTGGCCCGGCTTTGCCGAGCAGCCGCCGGGGTTTTCGCCGGTCGGGGCGCCAGAATTGAAGGAAGCGCTGCGCCTCAAGCTGAATTGGCACGCCGGTGTCTCGGAAGCGCCGGGTCAGTTCGGCAGCATCTTCAACGCCGTCGGTGCAATTACGGCCGGGTTCTGCCGTCACGTTCTGTGCTTCCGCGTCTTAACCGAGTCTTCATCGGCGGGTAAAGCCAGCGTCATGGGGCAGGGCGAGCGCGTCGATGGTTGGTCTAAATACATGGTGCCCTTCAATGCATTGTCGGCCGCCAACTGGACCGCGCTATTTGCGCAGAAGCATTTCGATTGCTACGGCACGACCCGCGAACAACTCGCCCAAATCGCCATCAATGGGCGCAAAAATGCCGCATTGAACCCCAAGGCAATCTACCGGGACCCCCTGAGTCTGGACGAGTACATGGAGTCGCGCATGATTTCCTCTCCCCTGTGTCTCTATGATTGCGATGTGCCTGTCGACGGGGCAACGGCGGTCATTGTGTCCCATATCGATGCTGCGGCAGACCTGCGGCGCCCGCCACTGCGCATTGAAGCTATTGGTTCGGCACATAACAGTCGCTACTCCTGGTTCCAGTTTGACGACCTTGCCACCCAGGCATTACGGGATGCCGCGCAAATGATGTGGCAGCGCACGGACCTGAAACCTGCGGATGTTGATGTCGCCGAACTGTACGACGGTTTCAGCTTTATCTGCCTGGATTGGCTGGAGCAACTGGGGTTCTGCCCGGTGGGTGAGGGAGGCAGGTTTATCGAGGGCGGAGAACGCATTGCCCTCGATGGCGAACTGCCCCTGAACACCAATGGCGGGCATCTGTCTGCGGGTCGCACTCACGGCTTTGGGCTCTTACACGAGGCCTGTGTCCAGTTGTGGGGCGAAGGTGGTGCACGCCAGGTAGGAGGCGACCCGAAGGTGGCCGCGGTCGCTGCCGGGGGTGGCCCCCTCGGGGGATGCATGCTGCTCACTAGCTCTCAGTAACAGTATACTATATAATACAGTGTCTATTGCTACAGAGGAAACCCACAACGTGGATCTGGAATTAAGTGAATCCCATCTCGCCTTTCAGGAGGAGGTGGAAAATTTCCTTGTGTCAAACTGGCGTAGTGATCTGGCAAAGGACCCGGAGGCGATCAGTGTGTTTCGCCGCACGGCGACCGGGGCCGGGTATCTGTATCGTAACGTACCTGAGATCTACGGCGGCTCTGGGCAGTCTCCTGACGTACTGAAGGCAAAAATCATTCGTGAATCCTTTGCCGGTGTTCGGGCACCGCGAGAGATGCCCGGGGTGGGCATGATGATGCTGGTCCCAACACTACTCGACTGTGGTAGTGAATTACAGAAACAGAGTTTTATCCCCAGGACCCTCACGGGGGAGTATCGATGGGCTCAGGGTTACTCTGAACCTGGCGCAGGTAGTGATCTGGCATCGCTGCGCACTAAAGGGGAACTCGTCGATGGTCACTGGCTTATCAATGGACAGAAGATCTGGACGACTATGGCACACAAGTGCACGCATATGTTCGCCCTGGTGCGCACTGAGCCTGACGCTGGCAAGCATGCCGGTATTTCCTATCTGCTGTTTGAGCTGGACCAGCCGGGTGTGACGATAAGACCCTTGAAGCAGATGAACGGCGACAAAGAATTCTGCGAAGTTTTCTTTGAGGATGCCCGCGCACCGGCGGATTGGATCGTCGGTGAGCGGGGCGAGGGCTGGCGCGTTTCAAAAAGCACATTGAAGCACGAGCGAAATTCCGTCGGAGCCGCCAGCGGCTCGAAAGACCTGTTTGACAAACTCGTTAAGCAGGCGCGAAAAACCACACTGAATGAACGCCCGGCTATAGAGGACCCGCTTGTTCGTGACCGCTTGGCGAAAATTCAGGGCCACGTCATGGCGCACCTGTGCGCCGGATACTATCAGCTCTCCTGTGATGCCGGGGGCGCCGATGCCGGTATCGTGGGCCTCATGAATAAAATGAATACCACTGTGATTGGTCACGAGATCGCCGCTGCGGCGTCAGAGGTCATCGGCGACAGTAACTTGCAAATGCCGGATTATAAGGTGGGCAGGCCGGGTGCGGAAAAGTGGGTGAACCAGCAGATGTTATCCCTGGCGGCGGCGCTCGGGGGAGGCACGTCTAACATCAACCTGAACATCATCGCCGAGCGTGGGCTGGGACTGCCAAGGGATTAATGAATGGACTTCCACCTGAGTGAAGAGCAGGAAATGATCCGGGATTCGCTAGTCGGCTGTTACTCGCAATGCAATAGCGATGAGCTGCTGGTGCAGAAATACGACAGGGAACCGGCGCTTGACGATGAGCTATGGCGGGCCCAGTTGGCACTGGGATTAACCGGCGTGATGGTGCCCGAGTCTCTGGGCGGGCTGGGCATGGACCTGCTTACCCTGGCGGTGGCGGCCGAAGTGTCGGCTTCTTACGCGGTGGCTACGCCCATGGAGTATCAGTGTCTGGCGGCCTGGGCCATTGCGTGCTCCGACTCGCAGACATTAATCGAAACCTGGCTGCAGCCAATTGTGCTAGGCGAAAAAATCGCTACCCTCGCCTTGTCAGACGAGGGGGCCGAGGGTGGCCCCGACAGTCTCTCGACACATGACGGAGCTACTGTCAGCGGCATTAGACGCTTTGTGCCCTTTGCCGCGGAAGCAGATATTGCCGTGCTCACTTTGGGCGACGGCAAACTGGGTCTGGTGGAACTCCGGCATGACTCTGTCGTACGGGAGGCAGTGGCGCCGCTGGACAGGTCACGACCGGTCTGTCATCTGCGCCTGGACAGCACGCCTGTGGTGATCTTCCCGGAGGCTCTGGCACAGCGCTTGTACGACGCCGCACTCATTCTGCACGCAGCCAGCGCGTTCGGCGCAGCCAAGCGCTGCCTGGATATGTCGGTAGAGTACGCCAAGGTGCGCGAGCAATTTGGTCAGCTGATCGGCCAGTTCCAGGCGCTGAAACATCAACTGGCCCATATGGCGCTGGACACTGAGCCCGCGCGATTCTTGTACTGGTATGCCGCCCACTGTTGGGATATCGAGACCGAAGATGCGCGGCAGATGGCCGCGCTGTGCAAAGCGCACCTGGGTGAGGTCGCAGTGGACACTGCGCGGGCGGCAGTAGAGGTTCATGGAGGAATTGGCTTTACCTGGGAGCTTCCAATCCACATCTGGTTAAAACGCGCCATGGCCGACAGCGCTATCTATGGCACGCCAGCGAGACAGCGGGCACGAAGTGCCGAGCTTGCTCGCTGGTGAGCCGGATGACTGAGGTGTATTGCAATGAACTTTGAATTTTGTCAGGAACAAATTTAGCTGCAGGAAGAAATCCGGCAGCAAACCAGCAGTGCTTGTCCATAGACTGCATTTTATTAGAAAGATAGGGGTACTTTACATGAATATCGAGTTACAAAAATCCTTGGTGTCGGAGTGGTATATGGGGTTTACGCACCGCGATGGAGACCGTTTTGTCGCTACTCTCGCAGACAATGTTGTTATAAGGGCTGTTGGCAATAGTCCTTTCTCAGGCACCTTTGAAGGTAAGGCGACTATCCAGGCGGCAGTTGCACCATTGTTTGCTGCTTTTGAGCCCTGTGAAAATCCCGAAAC